>CAXRFJ010000048.1:0-6951 GCA_964229475.1 Rubrivirga sp. | reverse complement strand
CCAGTCGCTGCCCGTCGCGCCGGGCGCCGACCGCTGGCGGCTCGACACGATCGTCCTCGACGCCGGCCACGGCGGCCACGACGCCGGCGGCGTCGGCTCGATCACGACGGACCGCGACGTGGCCTTCTCCGTCGTCCGCCGCCTCGGCCCGATGATCGAGCGCGAGCTCGGCGTCAAGGTCGTCTACACGCGCTCGACCGACACGTTCGTCGAGGTCCGCGAGCGGGGGCGGATCGCCAACCGCCAGGGCGGCAAGCTGTTCATCTCGGTCCACGGCAACGCTGGGCCAGCGTCGGCCCACGGCACGGAGACGTTCTTCCTCGCCCCGCGCGGCCAGGGCAACGCCCGCGAGGTCATGGAGCGCGAGAACTCCGTAATCGAGCTGGAGAGCGACCCGAGCCTCTACGCCGACTTCCACAACGAGGACGACATCATGGCCTCGCTGGCCATGAGCGCCTACCAGGAGGAGAGCCAGTACCTCGCGCACCTCATCGAGAGCCAGTTCCGCGCGGCGGGCCGGCGGAGCCGGGGGGTCAAGCAGGACAACTTCATGGTGCTCTGGGCCGCCTCCATGCCGGCCGTCCTCGTCGAGGTCGGGTTCGTCACGAACCCCGACGAGGCGCGCTACCTGACCTCCGAGCGGGGCGTCGAGGAGACGTGCCGGGCCATCCTCGAGGCCGTCCGCGCGTACAAGCAGACGTACGAGCGCGGCCTCCACATCGGGGGCGCGGAGGGCTAGGAGGCCCGGCGGGTCGTCGAGTCGAGCGGGCCCCGCCGGTTGGGCGGGCCTGGACGGGCGAACCCGCGTAACCTGCCGGCCCCGCCCACCCCGCCCGACGCGTGCCCGACCTCGCCTCCGCCCTCCGCACGATCCCGGACTTTCCCAAGCCGGGCATCCAGTTCAAGGACCTCACGCCGGTCCTCGCCGACCCGGACCTGTTCCGCCAGCTGCTCGACGCCCTCGTGGCGCCCTGGGCCGACGCCGGCGTGACGCACGTGGTCGGGATCGAGTCGCGGGGCTACTGGTTCGGCTCCGCCCTCGCGGAGCGGCTGGGCGCCGGCTTCCTGCCGGCCCGGAAGCCCGGCAAGCTGCCGGCCGCGAGCGTCCGCGCGACCTACGCGCTGGAGTACGGCGAGGACGCCCTCGAGCTCCACGGCCAGGACCTCCCGGACGGCGCCCGCGCGCTCGTCCACGACGACGTGATCGCGACGGGCGGGACGGCCGCCGCGGCCTGCGAGCTCGTCGAGCGGGCCGGCGGGACGGTCGTCGGGATCTCGTTCGCCGTCGAGATCGCGTTCCTCGACGGCCGCGCGAAGCTCCCCGACGGCGTCCCGGTCGACGCGGCGATCGTCGTCTAGCCTACGCCTCGGCGCCGAGGCGGGCGGCCTACCGGACCGCGATGCAGCTGATCTCGACGCGGGCCTCGCGCGGGAGCTTGCCCACCTCGAGCGCCTCGCGGGCCGGCGTGGCCCCGCTGAAGTAGCGCGCGTAGACCTCGTTGACGGGCGCGTAGTCGTCCATCTCGCGGAGGAAGAGCGTGACCTGGACCACGTGCGCGAAGTCCATGTCGGCCGCGCGGAGGACGGCCCCGACGTTGTCGAGGATCTGGGCCGTCTCGTCCTGGACGTCGCCCTCGACCATCTCGCCGGTCTGGGGGTCGAGCGCGATCTGGCCCGACACGTAGAGCGTGTCGCCGACGAGGAGCCCCTGGCAGTACGGGCCGATGGCGGCCGGCGCGTCGGGGGTCTTGATCCGCTCGCGGCGGGTGGGCGGCTGCGTCTGCATGGGCGGCGGGGGGGCGAGCCAGAAGATCCCGGCGCGGCGGCCGGGACGACGGCGAAGATGGAGGAAACTCTAGCCCGTTAGCGGGGCCTTCGAAATGGCGCCTCTAGCTTGCCCCGTGCCAAACTGCCCCACCCCCGAACCATGAGCCGACACGGTCGCGTGCTCGTCGCCATGAGCGGCGGCGTCGACTCGTCCGTCACGGCCGGCCTCCTCCACGAGGCGGGCTACGAGGTCGTGGGCGTGACCATGAAGACGTGGGACTACGAGACGTCGCTCGGCGGCTCGGGCGTGTCGCGCCAGCAGTCCGGCTGCTGCTCGCTCGACGACATGAACGACGCCCGCGCCGTCGCCGTCCGCCTCGGCGCCAGCCACACCGTCGTCGACATCCGCGACGAGTTCGGCGGCTGGGTCATCGACCGGTTCCAGTCCGACTACCTCGCGGGCCGGACGCCCAACCCGTGCGTCCTGTGCAACACGCACATCAAGTGGGCCGCCCTCCTCAAGCGCGCCGACGCCCTCGGCTGCGCGCACATCGCGACGGGCCACTACGCGCGCGTGAGCGAGAGGGACGGCCGGTGGACGGTGAGCCGCGGGCTCGACCGGACCAAGGACCAGTCGTACGTCCTCTGGGGCGTGGCCCAGGACCACCTCGCGCGGACGCTCTTCCCGCTCGGCGGCCTCGCCAAGACCGAGATCCGCCAGATGGCCGACGAGATGGGCTTCGCCCACGTCGCCCAGAAGCCGGACTCGTACGAGATCTGCTTCGTCCCCAACGACGACTACCGCGGCTTCCTGCGCCGCCGCTCGCCCGAGGCGGCCGAGATCGCGGGCGGCCCGTTCGTCCACGTCGAGACGGGCGAGACGGTCGGGCGGCACGAGGGCTACCCGTTCTACACCGTCGGCCAGCGGCGGGGGCTGGGGATCGCGCTCGGCGAGCCGGTCTACGTCGTCCGCATCGAGCCCGAGGCGAACACCGTCGTCGTCGGCCCGCGCGAGGCCCTCGCGGAGCGGACGCTCGAGGCCAGCGGCGTCGTCTGGAGCGGCCGCGCCGGGCTGGACGGCGAGGCCGCGCTCTGGGGGCAGATCCGCCACCGCGACCCCGGCGCAGCGGCCGTCGTGCGGCAGACCGGGCCCGACACGATCGAGGCCGTGTTCGCCGAGCCGCGCGAGGCCGTCGCCCCCGGCCAGGCCGCCGTGTTCTACGACGGCGACGACGTGGTCGCCGGCGGCTGGATCGACCACCGCCGCCCCCGCCTCGGCGCCGAGGCGGAGGCCCCCGAGTTCGTCGCCCTCCCGACGCTGTGATCGAGCCCGGCCCCGGCGAGCGCGAGTGCCCCTCCTGCGGCTTCGCCGTCCCCGAGGACGCCGAGGTCTGCCCGTACTGCGCCTACGAGTTCCCCGTCCGCAAGGCGAGCACGACGCTCAGCGCGTGGCTGTTCGTCGGCCTGATGGTCCTGTTCGCCGTGCCGCTCCTGGCGTGGCTCCTGGGCTGGTTCGGCTAGCGGGCACGGGGGGATCGGGGGGGCGGCAAGAGTGAGGTCTTGGGCCTCGTGCCCTTGCCCCTTCCCTCAGGCCTCCGCATCCTCCGGGTGCGCGTCGGCGACGGCCTCCGGGGCGGTTCCGGTCGGGATGGGGTCGGACGGGAGCGGCTCGGACCACGCGCGGCCGTCGCGGGCGAGGAGCCGGTCGGCGGCGGCGGGGCCCCACGTGCCGGCGGCGTAGTTGGGGAACTCGGCCGGCGGCGCGTCGGCCCACGCGTCGAGCACGGGGTCGACGACCCGCCACGCCGCCTCGACCTGGTCGGCCCGCATGAAGAGCGTCGCGTCGCCGCGGATGGCGTCGAGGAGGAGCGTCTCGTAGGCGTCGGGCGGCGACTCGAAGGCCTCGTCGTAGTCGAACCGCATGGCGACCGGCTGGAGCAGCATCTGCGGGCCGGGCCGCTTGGCCTGGAAGCGGAGGACGATCCCCTCGTCGGGCTGGATGCGGAGGACGAGCCGGTTCGGCTGGAACGCCTCGTCGGCCCCGGACGGGAACGCGCGGTGCGGGACGGGCCGGAACTGGACCGAGATCTCGGACACCCGGCGCGGCATCCGCTTGCCCGTGCGGAGGTAGAACGGGACGCCGTGCCAGCGCCAGTTGTCGACCTCCAGCTTGAGCGCGGCGTACGTCTCCGTCGCCGAGCGCCCGGCCACCTTCGGCTCCTCGCGGTAGCCCGGCACGCGCGCGCCGTGGAGGAACCCCTCCCCGTACTGGCCCCGCACCGCCACCTCGTGGACGCGCTCCCGCGTGATCGGCCGGACCGCCCGGAGCACGTCGACCTTCTTGTTGCGGACCTCGTCGGCCTTGAACGCGACGGGCGGCTCCATCGCCACGAGGCAGAGGAGCTGGAGGAGGTGGTTCTGGACCATGTCGCGCATGGCGCCGGCCTTCTCGTAGTACCCGCCCCGGTGCTCCACGCCGACCGTCTCCGAGACGGTGATCTGGACGTGGTCGACGTAACGGGCGTCCCAGACCGGCTCGAACAGGGCGTTGGCGAACCGGAAGGCCAGGAGGTTCTGGACCGTCTCCTTGCCGAGGTAGTGGTCGATCCGGTAGACCTGGCTCTCGTCGGCCGTGTCGAGGAGGACGCGGTCGAGCGCGCGGGCGCTCTCGGCGTCGTGCCCGAACGGCTTCTCGACGACGAACCGGTCGCGCTCGACGTCGTCGAGCAGGCCCGCCGCGGCGAGGTGCGTCACGATGGGCTCGACGAGGAACGGCGCGACGGAGAGGTAGAAGACACGGTGCGGCCGGTCGCCCTCCGGCCCGACCTCGTCGAGGTGCGCCGCCAGCCGCTCGTACGTCTCCGCCTCTGTCGCGTCGCCCCGGACGTAGCTCAGGCGCTCGGCGAACGCGGCCCAGTTCTCGGCGTCGGCGTCGCGGGGGAAGAACCGGCCGAGCGAGTCGGCCGCGTCGCACGAGAACTCGACGAACGACGCGGCGTCCATCTCCTGGAGGTCGACCCCGACCACGTCCACCTCGGCGGGCAGGTGGCCCTCCCGGTGGAGGTCGTAGAGGGCCGGGAGGAGCTTCCGGTGCGCGAGGTCGCCGGCGGCGCCGAAGAGGACGAGTTGGATCGAGTGAGGAGTCATGGGTGAAGGGTGAAGGGTCCTCAGAGCGTGCGTCGGAGCGTCGTGATCCGGCGGCTGAGCACGTCGATGCGCTGGAGGAGGTCGGCGGTGGCGTCGGCGGCCGTCAACCCGACCTCCGCGGCGATGATCAGTTGGGTCTCGACCTCGAAGAGAGAGCCGCGGGCGTAGCGGAGGAATTGGTCGAACTCGCCCCGTTTGTGCCGTCCCCACCCCTCCGCGATGTTGGACGGGACAGATACCGCGGCCCGTCGAATCTGGGACGTCAATCCGAACTGTTCGGCCGCCGGCCAGCCTTTCGTTAGGCTGTACACATCTCGCACGAGTGAGATACCGTCTCGCCACACGTCGAGGTCGCGGTACGAGCGGATCGGTGGACGCAAGGACCCTTCACCCATCACCCTTCACTCATAACCCCGCGGGCTCCCACTGGACGTGGAACGTGCCGTCGGCGTCGGTCCGCTGGAAGGTGTGGGCGCCGAAGTAGTCGCGCTGGGCGGCGACGAGGTTGGCCGGGAGCCAGGCGCTGCGGTAGGCGTCGAGGTAGGCGAGCGCCGTCGAGAGGCACGGCGTGGGGATGCCCGCCTGCGTCCCGAGGCCGACCGCCGTGCGGAGCGCGCCGCGGTGCCCGATCAGCTTCTCAGCGACGGCCGGGGCCACGAGGAGGTTGGTCAGGTCGGCGTCGGCGCGGAACGCCTCGCGGAACGTCTCGAGGAGGTCGGCGCGGATGATGCAGCCGCCGCGCCAGACCTTGGCGACGGTCCCCAGGTCGAGCCCGAACTCGTAGGCGTCGCTCGCCCGCTTGAGGAGCGCGAACCCCTGGGCGTAGGTCACGAGGAACGCCGCGAGGAGCGCGTCGCCGAGCGCGCCCACCAGCTCCTCGGGGTCGCCGGGGACGCGGCCGGCGGGCTCGCCGAGGAGGTCGCTCGCCGCCACGCGCTCGTCCTTGAGCGCCGAGAGGTAGCGCGCCGTGACCGCCGCGTCGATGGTGGGGGTGGGGACGCCGAGGTCGAGGGCGTCCTGGCTCGTCCACTTGCCGGTCCCCTTCTGCGCGGCCGTGTCGAGGATGAAGTCGAGGAGGTAGTGGCCCGTCATGCCCTCCGGCGGCGACTCGTCGCCGGGCGTCTCCTCGGGGTGGACGGCCGACGTGTCGGGCTGGTGGAGGATGTGCGACGTGATCTCGACGAGGTAGCTCCGGAGCTCGCCGTCGTTCCACTCGGCGAAGAGGTCGCCCATGCGCGGGTAGCCGAGGCCGGCCCCGCGCTTGAGGAGGTCGTAGGCCTCGGCGAGCAGCTGCATCAGCCCGTACTCGATCCCGTTGTGGACCATCTTGACGTAGTGGCCCGAGGCGCCGGCGCCGAGGTGGGCGACGCACGGCTCGCCGTCGACCGTGGCGGCCATCCCCTCGAGGACGGGGGCGACGCGGGCGTAGGGCTCCTTGGGCCCGCCCGGCATCATGCTCGGCCCGAGGCGGGCGCCCTCCTCGCCGCCCGAGACGCCCATCCCGAAAAAGTGGAGGCCCCGCTGCGCCATCTCGTCGTGGCGGCGCTGCGTGTCGGGGAAGTGCGAGTTGCCGCCGTCGATGACGAGGTCGCCCTCGGCGAGCTTCGGCGCCAGCGTCCGGAGGACGGCGTCGACCGGGGCGCCGGCCGGGACCATCACGAGGACGTTGCGCGGGCGCGGGAGCGCGGCGAGGAACGCGTCGAGGTCGGTCGTGGCGGTGACCGGCCGGCTGGCCTCCGCTTCGAAGCCGCGGACGGCGTCCTCGCTGAGGTCGGTGCCGGAGACGTCGTTGCCGGCGTCGAGCGCGTTGAGGGCGAGGTTGCGGCCCATGACGCCGAGGCCGACGACGCCGAGGTGGGGGGTGGACATGCGGACGTGCGGGGATGACGGGACGGGCTGTACGCGCGCCCCCCGCACGGGTGCCGAGCGCCGACCGCGCCGCCCGCCCGCCGGCGCCGGCCGACCGGCTCAGCGCGGAGGGGCCTCGCGGGCCCGATCCGTGTGGGGCGGCATGGGTAGATTCCGAGCGCGCAGCCC
>CAXRFJ010000047.1:0-2832 GCA_964229475.1 Rubrivirga sp. | reverse complement strand
ATGCTCTACTCGCAGGGCGTCCCGATGGAGGCCATGGGGATCCCGACGCGCGACGGGGCCGCCGTCGAGGCCGACCCCCGCGCCGTGTGGCAGCGGTTCGCCGACCACTACCACCTCTTCCTCGGCACGCCCACGCGGGCCTGGCTCGACCAGACGTTCGCCGAGGTCTTCGACGTCGACGTCAAGCTCGACGCCGACACCGCGATGGACGTCTACGACGCCATCGACGAGAAGCTGGGCGAGCCCGACTTCCGGCCGCGCGCGCTCTTCGACCGGTTCAACATCGACGTCCTCACGACGACCGACGGCGCGGCCGACTCGCTCGAGCACCACGCGGCCATCCGCGACTCGGGCTGGGACGGCCGCGTGATCCCGTGCTTCCGGCCCGACGCCGTGTTCCGGATCGCCTCCGACGAGTGGGCCGCCGAGATGGCCCGCCTCGGCGACGCCGCGGGCGAGGAGGTGACCGACTACGCCGGGTTCGTCCGCGTGCTCGAAGACCGCCGGGCGTTCTTCAAGGCGATGGGCGCGACCTCGACCGACCACGCCGTCGTCGACCCGCTCACGCACCGGCTCTCCGACGCCGAGGCCGACCGGCTCCTCCAGCGCGCGCTGAGGGGCGAGGCGGGCCCGGCCGACCAGGCCGCGTTCGAGGCCCACATGCTCATGGAGATGGCCCGGATGAGCACCGAGGACGGGCTCGTCATGCAGCTCCACCCGGGCTCGTTCCGGGACCACAACGACGGCGTCTTCCGCCGCTTCGGCCGCGACATGGGCGGCGACATCCCGGTCGCGACCGAGTACACGCGGAACCTCCGCGCGCTCCTCAACGCCTACGGCACCGAGCCGGGCCTCACGCTCGTCGTGTTCACGCTCGACGAGAGCACCTACAGCCGCGAGCTGGCGCCGCTCGCCGGCCACTACCCCGCGATGCGCCTCGGCCCGGCGTGGTGGTTCTTCGACTCGATCGAGGGCATGCGCCGCTACCGCCAGCTCACCACCGAGACGGCCGGGATCTACAACACGGCCGGCTTCAACGACGACACGCGGGCCTTCCTCTCGATCCCCGCCCGCCACGACCTCTCCCGCCGCGTCGACGCGAACTACCTCGCCGAGCTCGTCGCCGAGCACCGGCTCGACGAGGAGGACGCCCACGGCCTGATCGGGGCGCTCGCGGTGGGCCTCGCGCGGGACACCTACAACCTCGGCGACGGCGTGCCCGACACGCTGCTCGACGTCTCGGCCGACGGCGAGGCCCGCTAGTGGACGCCGCCCCGACCCGCCTCGAACGGATCGGCTGGGCCGCCCTCCTCGCCGTCGCCCTCGTCCTCGCGGGCTGGGCGTCGGCGGCGGCGGCCCAGGTCCCGGCGTTCCCGGGCGCCGAGGGCTACGGGATGTGGACCGCCGGGGGGCGCGGCGGCGCCGTCTACCGCGTCACGACGCTCGCCGACTACGGCGAGGGCGAGGCCCCGATCCCCGGCTCCCTCCGCGCGGCCGTCGAGGCGGAGGGGCCGCGGACCGTCGTCTTCCGCGTCGCCGGCACGATCCGCCTCACGCGGCGGCTGGACATTCAGAATCCCCACCTGACGATCGCCGCGCAGTCGGCGCCCGGCGAGGGCGTGGCGCTGGCCGGCTACGGCGTCGACGTCTCGGCGCCGGAGGTCGTCATCCGGTACCTCCGCGTGCGGCCGGGGGACTCGGAGGGCGTCGAGCAGGACGCGATCACGGTCCGCCGCGGGCCGGCCGTCGTCGACCACTGCTCGGTGAGCTGGGCCACGGACGAGACGCTCAGCCTCATCCACGCCGCGACGGCCGTGACGGTCCAGGACTGCCTCATCACCGAGAGCCTCAACCGGTCGGTCCACCACAAGGGCGCGCACGGCTACGGCACGCTCATCACGGCGACGGGCGAGGTCTCGATCCACCACTCGGTCTACGCCTTCCACGAAAGCCGGAATCCGCGGCCGAAGGACGTCCGCCTCGACTTCCGCCACAACCTCGTCATCGGCTGGGGCGACCAGCCGGGCTACACCTACGAGGATTTCCTCCAGATGAACCACGTGGGCAACGTGTTCGAGCCGCGGGCCTACTCGACCTCGCCGGAGTGCGCGTTCAACGTGGGCGGGACGAACGCGCGGATCTTCGCCGCCGGCAACCTCCGCCTGACCGCGTCGACCTCGCGGGACGGCGCCGAGGCGGGGTGGGCCGACGAGGGGCTCTGCGCCTCGCGCGGCTACGGGCCGGAGATCCTCGACGTCGTCCGCGTGGACACGCCGTTCCCGGCGCCGGCCGTCACGCCCACGCCGCCGGAGCGGCTGAAGGCCGACCTGCTGGCGACCGTCGGCGCGACGCGGCCGGTGCGCGACGCCGTCGACCGCCGCGTGCTGGGCCTGATCGCGCGGGGCGAGGGCGGCCTCGTCGACTCGCAGGCCGACGTCGGCGGGTGGCCGGCGCTGGCCTCGGCCGCGCCCCCGGCCGACGACGACGCGGACGGGATGCCCGACGCCTGGGAGCGCGCCCACGGCCTCGACCCCGCGGACGGCACCGACCACCGCGCCGACGCCGACGGCGACGGCTACACGAACCTCGAGGAGTGGCTCAACGAGACGGACCCGCAGGCGCCGGTCCGCTGGATCCCGCCGCCGACGTTCGCGCCCGCCCCGGGCACGCCCTTTACCGACTCCCTCGTCGTGACGGTCGACGCCGGTGCATGGCCGGCCCGCGTCACGCGCGACGGGACGGAGCCGACGGCCGCCTCGCCGCGCGCCGTCGGGCCCATCACGCTCACGGAGACGGCTCACCTCCGGGCGCGCGTGTCGGCGCCCGGCGCGG
>CAXRFJ010000046.1:0-6740 GCA_964229475.1 Rubrivirga sp. | reverse complement strand
CCGCCGCCGATGCACATCGTCACGATGCCGTAGCGGGAGCCGCGGCGCTCCATCTCGTGGAGGAGCGTGGCGGTCAGCTTGGCGCCGGTGCAGCCGAGCGGGTGGCCGAGGGCGATGGCCCCGCCGTTCACGTTGACCTTGTCCTGCGGGATGTCGAGCTCGCGGAGGATCGCGAGGGACTGGCTCGCGAACGCCTCGTTGAGCTCGATGAGGTCGATGTCCTTGAGGTCCATCCCGACCTGCTTGAGCACCTTCGGGATCGACACCATCGGCCCGATGCCCATGATCTCGGGCGCCACGCCGGCCACGGCGAACCCGAGCATCTTGGCCATCGGCTCGGCCTCCAGCTCGTCGACCAGCGCCTTCGACAGGATGACCGAGGCGGCGGCGCCGTCGTTCATCTGCGACGAGTTGCCGGCCGTCACGCTCCCGCCCATCTTGAACGCCGGGCGGAGCTTGGCGAGCGCCTCCAGCGTGGACCCGGCGCGCGGGCCCTCGTCGGTGTCGTGCGTGTACGAGATCTCCGTCGCCTTCCGGGCGTCGGCGTCGTAGACGGTCTGCGTGACCTCGACGGGCACGATCTCGGCCTCGAACCGGCCCGACGCGATCGCGTCGAGCGCGCGCTCGTGGCTCTGGAGCGCGAACGCGTCCTGCGCCTCCCGCTCGATGTTGAACTGCGACGCGACGTTCTCGGCCGTGATGCCCATCGACGTGTAGAAGTCGGGGTCGTCCTCGGCGAGCTGGGGGTCGGGGGCGAAGTAGAACCCGCCCATCGGGACCGACGACATCGACTCGACGCCGCCCGCCACGATGGCGTCGGCCTGGCCCATGGCGACCGAGTTGTAGGCCTGCGCGATGGTCTGGACGCCCGACGAGCAGAACCGGTTGACGGTCACGCCCGGGACCGAGTCCGGCATCTTGGCGATCTGGGCGATGGCCCGCGCCATGTTGTTGCCCTGCGGGCCCTCGGGGTAGGCACACCCGATGATGACGTCGTCGATCATGGCGGGGTCGAGCCCCTTCACGCGCTCGAGCGCGCCGGTCACGGCGACCGCGCCGAGGCGCTCGGGGCGGACGTCCTTGAGCGCTCCCTTCTTGGCTTTCCCCACCGGCGTGCGCACGGAGGAGACGATGTAGGCTTCGTTGACTTGCATGGAGTTCAGAGTTCGTGGTTCGGAGTTCAGAGTTCGTCGCCCGGAGCCTCGACTCCGAACGCTGAACTCCCAACTCCGAACGCTTTAGTTGCGGAGCGGCTTGTTGGTCGTGAGGATGCTCTGGATGCGGGCCTGCGTCTTCTCCTCGCCGAGGAGCGAGAGGAACACCTCGCGCTCGAGCTCGAGCAGGTAGTCCTCGTGGACGAACGCCGGCTGCGTGAGGTCGCCGCCGGTCATGACCCAGGCCAGCTTCTGGCCGAGGTACTTGTCGTAGTCCGAGACGTACTCGCCCTCGCGGAACTGGTGGAGCGCGGCGTCGAACTGGGCCCGGCCCGGCGCGCCGAGCACGTGGACGTTCGTGCGCACCGGCGGCGGGAGGTAGCCCTGCTCGCTGAGGCGGACGACCTCCTGCTTGGCCACGTGGAACCGCCGCGCGTCGTTCATTACGATGATGGCGTCGTCGCCGACGAAGTGCATCTCGCGGGCCTGCTGGGCGCTCTCGGCCACCTTGGCCATCGCGATCTGCTCGAAGTGCTGGCGGAGGACCGACTGGATCTCGTTCACGTAGTCGGAGCCGGCGAGCTCGGCGGCCTTGGCCGTCATCATCGTCGTCCCGGCGCCGCCCGGGATGAGGCCCACGCCCAGCTCGACGAGGCCCATGTAGGTCTCGGCCGCGAGGACGGGGTGCGGGCAGGCGATCGTCATCTCGCAGCCGCCGCCGAGCACGCGCTGGTGCGTCGTGACCACGACCGGCTTCTCGGCGTAGCGGATGCCGAGGACGGCCCGCTGGAAGCTCTCGATAAAGGGCTCGAGGTCGCTCACCGACCCCATCGCCATGGCCATCACGACCTCGCCGAGGTTGGCGCCGACGGAGAAGTTGGTCCCCTCGTTCCCGATGATCATGCCGCGGAGGTCGCGGTCGCTCTCGACCTTGTCGATCGCCTCCATGAGCCCGGAGATGACCTCCTGCCCGAGGCTGTTGGCCTTCGACCGGAACTCGAAGAGGGCGACGCCATCGCCCACGTCGAGGAGCGCGGCCTCGTCGTTCGACCACAGCGTGTTGTTCGCGTCCTCCTTGAGGTACGTGAGCCCCCACTCGTCGGCCGGGCGCGGGTCGTCGGCGTACTCGCCCGAGGCGGGCATCCAGACCTGCGGGACGCCGCGCTCGGTGTCGCGGTAGAAGCCGGCCTCGGGGACGCGGTCGACCCAGTCGGGCACGTCGACGCCGTCCTCCTTGAGGGCGTCGCGGACGGCGTCGATGCCGAGGACGTCCCAGATCTGGTACGGCCCCATCTCCCAGCCGAAGCCCCACTGGAGCGCGCGGTCGATGTTCGAGGGCGAGTCCGAGATCTCGGGCGTCCGCCGGGCCGTGTAGCCGATGAGGTCGAGCGTCGTCTCGCGGAAGAACCGGCCGGCCTTGCCGTCGTCGGCCCAGAGCGCCTTCAGGCGGGCCGGCAGGTCGCCGGCCTTCTTGAACGGGCCGATGTCGAAGCCCATCTCGCCGGGCTCCCGGTACTCCATCGTCTCGGGGTCGATCGACTTGATCGTCTTCCCGTCCTTCTTGTAGAACCCGGCCTTCGACTTGGCGCCGAGCTGCTTGAGGTCGACGAGCCGCTGGAGGATGTCGGGGACCTGGAACCGGTCCCGACTCTCGTCCTCCGGGATCGCGTCGTAGAGGTTGGCCGTGACGTGGCGGAGCGTGTCGAGCCCGACGACGTCGGCCGTGCGGAACGTGGCGCTCTTGGCGTGGCCGATGAGCGTGCCCGTCAGCGCGTCGATCTCCTCGATCGAGAAGTCGCCGGTCTCGAACTGCTCGACGGCGCCGAGCATGGCGTACGTCCCGATCCGGTTGCCGATAAAGTTCGGCGTGTCCTTGGCCACCACGATCCCCTTGCCGAGGTGGACGCGGGCGAAGCTCGACACGCGCGCGACGACGTCCGGGTCGGTGTCCGCGGTCGGGATGACCTCGAACAGCTTGAGGTAGCGCGGCGGGTTAAAAAAGTGGGTCCCGAGGAAGCGCGCCTTGAAGGCGTCCGAGCGGCCCTCGGCGATCTGCGCAATCGGCAGGCCCGACGTGTTGGTCGAGATGACGGCGTCCTCGCGGGCCGCGGCCTCGATCCGCTCCATGACGGACTGCTTGACGTCCATCCGCTCGACCACGACCTCGATGACCCAGTCGGCCTCGGCGATCCGGTCGAAGTCGTCGTCGAAGTTGCCGAGCGCGATCCGCTCCTGGGCCGCCTTCGTCATGAAGGGGTCCGGCTTCATGCGGGTCGCGTCCTTGAAGGCGCCCTCGACGAGGCTGTTCTTCTCCCCCTCGCGGCCGATCGACTCGGGCGTGACGTCGAGGAGGAGCACGTCGAGGCCGGCGTTCGCGAGGTGGGCGGCGATCTGGCTGCCCATGACGCCGGCGCCGAGGACGGCGGCGGTCTTGAACGGCTTGTGGGCCCAGAACGGCGTCTCGGCCGCGCCGGCGTCGGTGCCGTTGGAGGTCAGGGTCGGGGTTTCCATAATGGGTTCGGGTTTCAGAGTTCAGAGTCCGGAGTGGGCTCGGGCCGGAGACCTCCGGACCCTGAACTCCCAACTCCGAACCCGGTCAGACGAAGGCGCCGAGGCCGGTGACGTGGCGGCCGACGATGAGCGAGTTGATCTCGTTGGTGCCCTCGTAGGAGTAGATGGCCTCCGTGTCGGCGAAGGCGCGGGCGACGTGGTTGTCGATGAGGATGCCGTTGCCGCCGTGGAGGTCGCGCGCGAGCGCCACCACGTCGCGGCAGCGGGCGGCGGTGTAGACCTTGGCGAGGCTGGCCTGCGCGTCGGTCATGACGCCGGCGTCCTGGAGCTGGCTCAGGCGGAGGCACATCGTCTGGAGCGCCGTCACGTTGCCCAGCATGTGGACCAGCTTGTCCTGGATGAGCTGGAACGAGGCGATCGGCTTGCCGAACTGGCCGCGCGTCGTCGCATACTTTTGCGAGCGCTCGTAGGCCCCCATCGCGCAGCCGACGGCCTGCCACGCGACGCCCGCCCGCGTCAGCTTGAGGACCTCGGCGACCTGGGCGAACGACTCGGCCTTCTGGAGCCGGTCGGACTCCGGGACGCGGCAGTCTGTGAGCGTGATGAGCCCGTTCTCGACGGCCCGCAGCGCGATCTTGCCGCGGATCTTCTCGACCGAGTAGCCCTCGTGCTTCTGGGGCTGGACGAGGAAGCCCTTGACCTGGCCGTCGGCCTCGTCGCGCGCCCAGATCACGACGACGTCGGCGAAGGTGGCGTTGCCGATCCACTTTTTCTGGCCGTTCAGGACCCACTCGTCGCCCTCGCGCCGGGCCGTCGTGGTCACGCCGCCTGCGATGGCGCTGCCCACCTCGGGCTCCGTCAGCCCGAAGGCGCCGATGACGTCCCAGGCGCGCATCTTGGGCAGCCACTCAGCCTTCTGCTCCTCGCTGCCGCACACCAGCACCGACTGCATCGCGAGGCCGGAGTGGACGCCGAAGAACGTCGCCGTGCTCACGTCCACGCGGGCGATCTCCATCGTGAGGAGGCCCTCCATCACGGAGCCGTTGGGCTCGCGCGTCTCGAGGTCCTCGCCGTAGATGGCGGTCAGGAGGTCGAGCTTCTTGAAGCCCGGGACGAGCACGTCGAGCGGCGTCCGGTCGCCCAGCCACGCGTCGTTGATGACGGGCTCGACCTCGTTCTCCATGAACCGGCGGAGCTCGGCCATCTTGGCGCGCTGCGCCTCGGAGATCAGGCCGTCGATGTCGAAAAAATCGCCGTCGGGCGCGGGCGGCTCGTAGGCGCGCCGGCCGGACGCGGCCTTCTCCAGGCCCTTGACCGAGGCGGCGACGGTCGCCTCGTCCATCTGGCCGAACGCCGCCGCCAGCCGGTCGAGGTCGACGCCCGAGGCGGCGAGGGCCGCAAGCGCTTCCGAGCCGGAGGCCGGCGCGTCGGTCGGGGCGGAGGCGCCGTCGCCGGACGCGCTGGGGGTCGAGACGGGAGAGGCCATGCCTGCGGGGTCGAGGGACGAGAGATTAACACCGTTAAGCGGCCCAAGTTCGCCCGGCGAGCCACCTTTCCCCTTGGATGCCGCACGGCGGCACCCGTTCCGTTAAGACCGAGGTCTCGCCGGCGGCGGGCGGCGCGGTCCCCGCCATCGCCCGCCTCGGCGATCCGCAGCGCCTGCCACGGCGCCCCCCTCCTCTCCTCAGGAGGGGGACCGGGGGGGCCCATGGGACGACCGTCGTTCGGAGACCTCCCCGCCCCGGTGCCGCGGGGCGGGGAGGTGGGGCCGCTACGCGACGACGGCCGCGCCGCTGGACTTGGCCACTGACGCCCGGTACATCCCGTCGATCGAGTCGGCGTACTCCTTGTTGACGGCGCCGCGCTTGACCTTCATGGTCGGCGTGAGGAGCTCGTTCTCGACCGTCATCAGCTCGGGCACGAGGCGGAAGCGCTGGACCTGGCTCCAGTGGTCCATCCCCGCGTTGGCCTCCTCGACGAGCCGCTCGAACTCGGCCTGGACCGTCGGGTCCTTGAGGAGCGCGTCGCCCGTCGCGGTCACGCCGTGCTGCTTGGCCCAGACCGGGAGGGCCTCCATGTTCGGGAAGATGAGGGCCGTGCAGAACTTCTGGCTGTTGCCCACGACCACGGCCTGCTCGATGAGCGAGCTCTCCGTCAGCGCGTTCTCGATGGGCTGCGGGATGACGTACTTGCCCGTCGACAGCTTGAAGAGCGCCTTCTTGCGGTCGGTGATCTTGAGGAACCCGTCGGGCGTGAACTCGCCGATGTCGCCGGTGTGGAACCAGCCGTCGTCGTCGAGGACCTCGGCCGTCTTGTCGGGCATCTTGTAGTAGCCCTTCATGATGTGGGGCCCGCGGCTGAGGATCTCGCCGTCCTCGGCGATGGCCACCTCGACGCCCGCGATCGGCGGGCCGACGGTCCCGGCCCGGTTCTGGCCCGGGAGGTTCACCGTGATGACCGGGCTCGTCTCGGTCAGCCCGTAGCCCTGGTAGGCCGGGATGCCGAACGCCATGAACGACGAGGCGAGGTCGGAGCGGAGCGCGGCGCCGCCGACGGCGACGGCCTTGACGCGCGTGAGCCCGAGCCGCTCGCGGAGCTTCGAGTAGACCAGCTTGTCGGCGAGGGCGTACTTCCAGCCCGGGAGCCCGCCGTCCGGCTTCGACACGTCGTACTGGCCGGCGAGATCGAGCGCCCACGACCCGATCTTGTGCTTGAGCCCGGTCGACTCGGCGACGCCCAGCGTGACCTTGTCGAACACCTTCTCGAGCACGCGCGGGACCGAGGCGAACATGGTCGGGCGGACCTCGGCGAGGTGGGCCACGACCTGGTCCGGGTTCGAAAAGAAGACGCTCTGGCCCCAGGCGACGCTCGCGAACTGGAGCATCCGCGCGAAGATGTGCGTGAGCGGGAGGAACGTGACCACCTGCTCCTCCTGGTGGCCGAGGATCGAGAGGCCCGAGAACGACGAGTACGAGTTCGACGAGATGTTCTCGTGCGTGAGCATGACGCCCTTCGGCTGGCCCGTCGTGCCGGAGGTGTAGATGAGCGTCGCGAGGTCGTGCGCGTCGATGAGGT
>CAXRFJ010000045.1:0-2162 GCA_964229475.1 Rubrivirga sp. | reverse complement strand
GGCGCGGTCGGTCTCGGGGAGGTCGGCGCCGCTGGCGTAGGGCGGCATCCGGTGGATCGGCTCCGGGTAGTAGATCATCGTCGGCACGCCGCGGGCCTTCAGGTCGGCCGCCAGCCCGTCGCGGAGCTCGGCCGGGACGCGGAGGGTGTACTGGTGGAACACGTGCCGGGCCTCGGGCGCGCGGACGGGCCGGACGACGTCGTCCATCCCGGCGAACGCCGCGTCGTACAGCGCGGCGGCGGCGCGGCGCGCGTTCGTCCACGCCGGGAGGTGGCGGAGGTGGACCGACAGGATCGACGCCTGGATCGCGTCGAGCCGGCTGTTCACGCCGACGGCCGTGTGGTGGTACTTCTTCGCCGCCCCGTGGTTGGCGATCTGGCGGACGCGGCCGGCCAGCTCGGCGTCGGTCGTGACGATGGCCCCGCCGTCGCCGAACGCGCCGAGGTTCTTGGACGGGTAGAACGAGAGGCAGCCGAGCGCGCCGAGCGTCCCGGCCGACCGGCCCGCCCACGTCCCCCCGACGGCCTGCGCCATGTCCTCGACGACGGGCACCCCCAGCGGGTCGCAGACGGCGCGGATCGCCGTCACGTCGGCGCACTGGCCGAAGAGGTGGACCGGGACGACGGCCTTGGTCCGGGTGCTGAGCGCGGCCTTCAGCCGCTCCGGGTCGAGGTTGAACGTCGCCGGGTCGACGTCGACGAAGACCGGCGTCGCGCCGAGGAGCGCGGCGGCCTCGGCGGTCGCAACGAACGTGAACGCCGGACAGACCACCTCGTCGCCGGGCCCGACCCCGAGCGCCATGAGCGCGATCTGGAGCGCGTCGGGCCCGTTCCCGACGCCCAACGCGAACACCTCGGACTCGGCGCCGAGGCCGGCGACGTAGGCCGCCAGCTCGGCCTCGAAGGCGGCCACGAACGGGCCGCGCACGAACGCGCCTCGGTCGAGCACGGCGGCGATGGCGGCGTCGATCTCGGGGCGGGTGGCCTCGATCTGCGCGCGCAGATCGACCATCTGGAGGTCCATACGGGGGCGGAGGTGGCGTGCCCCGAAGGTAGCCGGGCGCGCGATCCGTGACGGTGAAGCGCCGGGGCGGATCGGCGTCTCCTCGCCGCCTCGGGCCGCCTCTGGGCGGCCTCAGCCGCCGTTCTCGCGGAGCTGCTCCGGCGCCACGGCCCGGACGTCGCGCGCCGGCACGCCGACGTGGACGCGGCCCGCCCTCGCGGTCCCCGTCAGCACCGCGCCCGCGCCGACGACGGCCTCGCCCTCGACCTCGCGCCCCGGCAGCACCACCGCGCCGACGCTGAGGCGGGCGCTCGCGCGGATCGTCGGCCCGGCGAAGGCGGCCTTTCGCGCCTCCGTCCGCCCGATGTAGTCGTCGTTGCTGGTGAGCACGCCCGGCGCCACGAACACGTCGTCCTCGACGGTCGAGTAGGCCGTGAGGTAGGCGTTCGTCTCCAGCTTGCACCGGTGCCCGACGGTCGTGTCGTTCTCGATGGCCACGCCGCGCCCGACGATCGTCTCGTCGCCCACCGTCACGCGCTCGCGGACCGTCGCGTAGTCGGCCACGAGCACGCGGTCGCCGAGCGCCGCGCCCCGGTAGACCACGGCGCCCGTCCCGATCATCGTCCGCTCGCCGACCGCGGCCGGCGGGAGCTCGGGCGCCGCGGCCGTCGTCGCGCTGCGGGGCGACCGCATCGGCCGCTTCCCAATCACGGCGTGGTCGTCCACCCGCACGCCGGCCCCGAGGCGGGAGCCCTCGTGGATCACCACGTGGTGCCCGACGACGGCGCCCGGGCCGACCTCGGCACCGGCGCCGATCACGCTGAAGTGGCCGACCTCGGCGTCGGCGGCGACGGTGGCGGCGGGGTGGACCTGGGCGGTGGCGGCGACGGGCACGGCGGATCGGGGGCGGGCGCGGGGCGTAGCTTCCGGCCAAGCTACCCCTCGCCCCGATGCTCCCTCTCCTCGCCCTTCTCGCGCCGACCCCCGAGGGCTACGGCGTCGGCCTCGAGTGGCTCGTCTACGTGAGCCTCCTCGCGCCGATCCTGCTTCTGGTCCTGATCTGGTGGCTCGGTCACCGCCGGATCGTCTGATCCGAGGGCCCGACGGCCCGCGACAAAACGAGCGCCGCGCCGGGGGACGTCCCCGGCGCGGCGCTCGCG
>CAXRFJ010000044.1:0-15940 GCA_964229475.1 Rubrivirga sp. | reverse complement strand
CCCGTCGGCAGGGCGGCCACGCCCCCCGCCAGCGCGCCGGCCACCAGGAGCGCCCGCTCGCCCCCGGTCGGCGCCCGAGGCGGGGCGACCTGGGCGCTGGCGGAGGCCGCCAGCAGGGCGAACAGGAAGACGGCGCGGCTCACAGGGCGACGGTCAGGGCCACGCCGAGGGACCGCTCGCCGCCCGGCCCGGCGACGGGGGCGGGGAACAGGTCGTACCCGTGGAGCGCCACGGCGACCGGGCCGACGCCGTACGCCCAGGCCGCGAGCACGGCCACGCCGAGCCGGTCGAAGAGGGGTCCGGACTCTGGCGTCAGCGCCGCGCCGACGAGCCACACGGTGGCCCCCGCGGCGAGGCCGATGCCGGACCCGATGGCGGCGTCTCTCAGCACGCGCCCGATCGGGCGGTCGGCCCCGAGCGCCCGGCCGGCCGCCGACATCCCCAGCGCCACGCCCGCCGGGTAGCCCACGAGGATCGCGATCACCTCGGCCTCGGCGACCCCGTCGCCGGGGACGAGCGCGACCGCCATCCCGGCCGTCGCGATCCCCCCGACCACCCCGGCACCGGCCATCGCCGAGCGGTCGAGCACGCCCGGCTGCGCGCTGGCGGCCGCCGCCAGCAGGAGGGCGACGATGGGGAGGGCCCGAACGGTCATCGGCTGGAGGGGCATCGGCTGGAGGAGCGCGTCGGCCGGCACGATACGGGGGGCCGTCCGCTCCGCCTTGGTGCGATCGGACCAGACCGTCGGCGGGGCCCCAGCCGGCCGGGGCGTGTCAAATTCCTCGTTTCGAGTGGGTAACGGCACGCCCCGCTCCGCGAGACCGTACGTTGGGGCGTTCCCACCATAGACACGGGATGGATAGCACGACCCTGGCCGAGGAGAGCACCGCCCTCCTCGACGCGCTCGGTCGCGGGGAAGCCCCGTCCGGCGCGCTCTTCGAACGACTGTACGACGACCTCCGCCGCATCGCCGAGCGGCAGCGCGCGCGGTGGGTCGGCAACGACACCATCAACACGACGGCGCTCGTCCATGAGGCGTACCTCAAGCTGGAGGGCTCGACGGTCGAGAGCCGGTCGCACCTGCTGGCCGTCGCCTCGCGCGCGATGCGCCAGGTGCTCGTGAGCTACGGCGAGGCGCGGAAGGCCCAGAAGCGCGGCGGCGGCGCGGCCCACACGGCCATCAACGACGAGATCATGAGCTCGCCGTTCACCGAGGCCCAGGCCGACCGGGCGGCGGTCATCGAGGACGCGCTCGCGCGGCTCGAGGAGGCCGACCCCCGCGCCGCCCGCGTCGTCGAGTGCCGGTTTTTCGGGGGGCTCACGGTGCAGGAGACGGCCGAGGCCCTCGGCGTCTCGGAGGCGACGGTCGCCCGGAGCTGGCGGGCCGCGCGGGCGTGGCTCTACGGCGAGCTCCAGAACGACGTGACCGGCGCGCGCGACGCGCTCGACGTCAGCTCGTGAAGATCCGGTGACAGCCGGCGCTGCGCCTCCCGGTAGTGGGGATAGACCCCACCACCCATGACTTCCGACCGCTGGCACGCCATCGAGGCCGTCTTCGATGAGGCGGCCGACCTCCCGCCGTCCGAGCGCCGCGCGTTCCTGGAGCGGGCCTGCCGCACGCCCGAGGGCGACCCCGACCCCGCGCTCCGCGAGGAGGTCGAGCGTCTGCTCGCGCTCGACGTCGGCGCCGAGGCCTTTTTCGAGAGCCCGGCCGTCCCCGCCCCCGACCGCGCGCCGCCCGAGGCGGGCCCGTGGCGCCTGCTCGAGCGCGTCGGCGTGGGCGGGATGGGCGAGGTCTGGCGCGCCGAGCGGGCCGACGGCGCGTTCCGCCAGACGGCCGCCGTCAAGCTCGTCCGCCCCGGCCTCGGCGACGACCTCCTCCGGCGGTTCCGCTCGGAGCGGGCCGTGCTCGCGCGGCTCGACCACCCGGCCATCGCGCGGCTCCTCGACGCCGGGACGGCGAGCGACGGCCGGCCGTACCTCGCGCTCGAGTTCGTCGAGGGCGAGCCGATCACGGCCTTCTGCGACCGCCGCCGCCTCGGCGTCAACGACCGGCTGGCCCTCTTCGCCGACGTCTGCGAGGCCGTGGCCGCGGCCCACCGCCGGCTCGTGGTCCACCGCGACATCAAGCCGTCGAACGTCCTCGTGGCCGAGACGCCGGAGGGGCCTCGCGTCAAGCTCCTCGACTTCGGCATCGCCAAGCTCCTCGACGCCGACGGCGACGTCTCGCTCGTCCAGACCCGCGCCGACCGGCGCGTCCTGACGCCGGAGTACGCCGCGCCCGAGCAGGTCCGCGGCGAGGCGCCGACGACCGCGACCGACGTCTACGGGCTCGGCGTGCTGCTCTACGATCTCCTCACGGGCCAGCGGCCCTACCGCCCCGCCAGCCGCGTCCGCCGCGCCATCGAGCAGGCCGTCCTCGAGGCCGACCCGACCGACCCCTCGACGGCCGTCACCGACGCGCAGACGGCGCGGGCCGCGGCCGAGAACCGGGCGACCCAGCCGGACCGCCTCCGCCGCCGCCTCCGCGGCGACCTCGACCAGATCGTCCTCAAGGCGCTCCGCAAGGCGCCCGAGCGGCGCTACGACGGCGCCGCCGCGCTCGCCGCCGACCTCGCGCGCCACCTCGGCGGGCTCCCCATCGAGGCCCGGCCCGAGTCGACGGGCTACCGGGTCGGGAAGTTCGTGCGGCGGCCCCGGGGCCCGGTGGCCGCGGCGTGCGTCGCGCTCCTCGGCGTCCTCGGCGGGGCCGGCGCCGCGCTCTGGCAGGCCCGCGCGGCCGGCGCCGAGCGCGACCGGGCCGACGCGCGCGCCGCCGAGGCCGAGGCCGTCACCGGCTTTCTCGTCGACCTCATCGGCGAGGCCCGGCCGTCGGGCTCCGACGGCGACACGCTCCGCGTCCGCGACGTGCTCGACGCGGGCGTGGCCCAGCTCGACACCGGCTTCGCCGACCGGCCCCTCGTGGCGGCCGCCCTCGCGACGGCGTTCGCCCGGTCGTACGCCAAGCTGGGCCAGAGCGAGCGGGCCGTCCCCCTCTTCCGCCGCGCGCTCGGGCTCCGCCAAGCCCACCTCGACCCGCTCGACCCCGACGTCCTCCAGGCCGAGAACGCGCTCGCGCTCGCCTTCCTCAACACCGACCACCTCGACGGCGTCGACTCGCTGATGACGGCGGCCGTGGCCGCGCGCCGCGCGGGCCTCGGGCCGGCCCACCCCCAGGTCGCCGTCGCCCTCCCCGCCCTCGGCCTCGCCGCCGACGCGCGCCGGCCGGACTCGCTCGCGCGGGCCAAGGCCGAGGGCTACTTCCGGGAGGCGCTCGACGTGCTCGAGGCGGCCGGCCCCGAGGCATTCGCAGCGGCGTACGACGGCAGCACCTCGTTCGACGGCTTCCGCTCGGGCCTCTACTACAGCCTCGCCGTCCACTACATGACGACGGGGCGCCAGGAGCAGGCCGTCGAGCCGATGGGGCAGGCCGTCGCGCTCGACGACGCGCCGCCGGAGTCGCTCTCGCACCAGATCCTGGCCAACGGCTACGGCGTGCTGCTCCGCCAGCTCGAGCGCTACGACGAGTCGATCGCCATCCACCGCGGGGTGGTCGAGGCCGCGCGCCGGGCGCACGGGCCGGACCACGCGTTCTACGGCTACCCGGTGCTCAGCCTCGGCTCGGCGCTCCAGGCCAGCGGCGACGCCGCGGGCGCCGTCCCCGTCCTCCGCGAGGCGCTCCGCGTGTTCGGGGGGCCCGAGTCCGACAGCGAGGCGGCGCTCGAGACGCGGTTCTACCTCGGCCGCGCGCTCGTCGAGGCGGGGCGGGCCGCCGAGGGCCGGCGCGTGCTCCGGGCCGCGCTGCCCGGGCTGGCGACGACGTTCGGCCCGGACAACGTCCGCACGCGGATCGCGCGCGAGCTCACCGGCGGCGCCTGAGCCGGCCCGCCTCGGGGACTCCGTGGCCCGGCCGGCTCGTCGCGCAGAGACGCCGAGGCGGGCTACATCGCCATGCCGCCGTCGACGCAGAGGACCTGGCCGGTCACGTAGGCCGCGGCGTCGGAGAGGAGGAAGAGCGTGGCCGCGGCGATATCGTCGGGCTGGCCGAGGCGGCCGAGCGGGATCTGGCCCATGAGCTTCTCGGCGGCCGGCCCGAGGTCGGCCGTCATGTCGGTTTCGACGTAGCCCGGCGCGATCACGTTGGCGCGGACGCCGCGGCCGGCCAGCTCGCGCGCGAGGCTCTTCGTGAACCCGATGAGCCCGGCCTTCGACGCCGCGTAGTTCGCCTGCCCCGCGTTGCCCATCACGCCGACGACCGACGAGATCGTGACGATGCTCCCGGCGCGCTGCTTCATCATCGGCCGGTAGGCCGCCTTCGTCACGTGGAAGGCGCCGGTCAGGTTCGTGTCGATCACGGCCTGCCACGCCTCGGCGTCCATCCGGATCATCAGCCCGTCGCGCGTGATGCCGGCGTTGACCACGAGCCCGTCGAGGCTCCCCCACTTGTCGAGGACGGCCTGGACGGCGGCGGCCGCGTCGTCGGCGGAGGCCGCGTCGGCCTGGATGCCGAGGGCCCGGTCGTCGCCCAGCTCGGCGACGAGGGCGTCGGCGGTGTCGGACGAGGAGCGGTAGGTGAACGCGACGTTGGCGCCCGCCGCGGCGGCGGCGTCGACGATGGCGCGGCCGATGCCGCGCGTGCCGCCGGTGACGAGGACGGTCTTGCCGGAGAGGTCGAGGGTCATGGGTCGGAGGCTGAAGCTGTTTGGTGAAGGAGCGCGGAGCCGAGACCGAGCGAGGCCGATCGCCGCAAGGAGCGAGAAGCAGACGATGCGTCAGCATCGGCGATGGAGCGCGACGCCGCAGCGGACGGCCGGAGCCGGTCGCAGGCCGCGATGTCCTTTCGCCAAACAGCTTCTCAGAGGGGCCCGGAAGATCGCACCCGCGTCCGCCCGCTGCCGCCGCCTCGGCGCCGAGGCGGGCCTACCCGGCCTCGGCGCGCGCCTTCACCACCTCCAGGATCGTCGACTGGATGTCGCCCATGAACCGATCGGTCCAGAGCTGGGTATAGGCGTTGAACCGGGTCGAGAGCCGCTGCTCGCTCGTCAGGTGGAGCACGACGCGGCCGGGGCCCACCTCCTCAATCTCGTACCGGCCCTCGAGCACGTCGAAGTAGCGCCCGCCGACGGCGACATGCTGGTCGAACGTCGTCGAGGGCACGGCGCTCGCGTCGATCGTGAACGCGAGCGAGCGGTTCTCCTCCCACTCCGTCACGCGCTCGACGAACGTCACGCCGCCCTCGAACGTCGCGTGGCGGACGGCGCCGACGCCCTCGCCCTCCAGCGTCGCGGCGATGGGCCGCGGGAAGCCGAGCCGGTAGGCGAACGAGCCGCCCAACTCGTCGGGACGGATCGGCGGGACCTCGCGGATCTCGCGCCACACGGCCTCGGCGTCGGCCTCGATCGCGATCGCGTCGTGGACCGTCCGCGTGCGGACCGGGTCGGGGAACTGGTTCTCGACGGGGGCGACCACGACCGGCAGCGCGGCCACCACGAGCGCCAGCGGCGCCGTCGGGCGGCCGGAGCCGCGGACGAGCTTGCCGATGAGCCCGCCCGCCGTCGCCGCGACGAGCGCCGCCGGGAGCCACACGACGACGCAGATGAGGCCCTCCCACGCGAGCAGGAGCGCGGCGACGAGCATGAGGAGCGCCGGCGCCCACGGCGCGAATGCGGCCGCCCGCCAGCCGGGCTCGGGACCCACGCGAAGAACCGTCAGCACACCCATCGCGAACGGGACGACGAGGATGAACGCCGTCGTCATGACGCCGAGCAGGGCCTCGAACCGCTCGAGCGCGAACGCGAGGCGGAACAGGAGGCCGTAGCCCAGCCCGATCCCGACCGGCACGAGCCACCGGCGCCAGTCGGGCACGGCGTCAGAGGGGGCGGCGGGGTCGGGCGGCGTCTCCATCCCGGAGGATAGCGCCGGGCCCGCCCGCCGCGGCGCCGCGGCGGGCCGGCTACGCGGTCAGCGCCTCGATCTCGGCGGCGGTCCCGGCCTGCGCCGTCACGGCGTCCCGCCCGAGCGTCCGCCGGACGAGGCCGGAGAGCACCTTGCCCGTGCCGACCTCGACGAACCGCTCGGCGCCCTCGGCCCGCATCCGCTCCAGCGACTGCGCCCAGCGGACCGGCGCCGTGAGCTGGTCGAGGAGGCGGAGCCGGATGGCCTCGGGGTCGGTCGTCGGCTCGGCCGTCACGTTGAGGACGACGGGGCACGACGGGACGCGGATGTCGAGGGCCTCGAGCGTCTCCTGCAGCCCGTCGCGCGCGAACGCCATGAGCGGGCTGTGGAACGCGCCCGACACGGGCAGCGGGACCACCCGCCGCGCGCCGGCCTCGCGCGCAGCGGCGCCGGCCCGCTCGACGGCCGGCGCGTCGCCCGAGATCACGATCTGGCCCGGGTCGTTGTAGTTGGCCGGGACGACCTCGCCCTCGCCCGCCTCGGTGGCCTGCTCGCAGACGGCTTCCAGCTTGTCTGCATCGAGTCCAAGAACCGCCGACATCGCGCCGGGGCGGACGTCGCCGGCCTGCGCCATCAGCTCGCCGCGCCGCCGGACGGCCCGGAGCCCGTCCGCGAACGTGAGGGCGCCGACGGCCGCGAGCGCGCTCCACTCGCCGAGGCTGTGGCCCGCCGCGAGGTCGGGTTTGACGCCGCGCGCCGCGAGCGCCGCGTTCGCCGCGAGGCTGTGAACGTAGAGCGCCGGCTGTGTGACCTCGGTCGGCTTGAGCGCCTCGGCGTCGTCGCCGAACATGAGGTCCGTGAGCGAGAAGCCGAGGACGGCGTCGGCCTCGTCGAGGAGCGCGCGCGCCTCGGGGATCTCGGCGAGGTCGGCGGCCATCCCGGGCGCCTGCGAGCCCTGGCCGGGGAAGAGGAAAGCGAGCATGGCGTGCTGTTGCGTGTTTCGTGTTGCGTGAGGGTGCCTCGCGCTACGCAACACGCAACACGAAACACGGCGCGACTACCGCGCGCCGTCGTAGCTCCACTTGAGCCAGGTCGCGCCCCAGGTGAAGCCGCCGCCGAAGGCCGCCAGCACGAGGTTGTCGCCGGCGCGGAGCTGGTCCTCCCAGTCGGCGAGGCAGAGCGGGAGCGTGCCGGCCGTCGTGTTGCCGTAGCGCGCGATGTTGATCATCACCTTGTCGTCGGTGAGGCCCATCCGGCGGGCCGTCGCGTCGATGATCCGGAGGTTCGCCTGGTGCGGGACGAGGTAGCGGACGTCGTCGGGGCCGAGGGCGTTGCGCTCCATGATCTCGGCCGCGGCGTCGGCCATGCCCGTGACGGCGCGCTTGAACACGGCCCGGCCGTCCTGCTGGGCGTAGTGCATCCGGGCGTCGACCGTCTCGTGGGTCGCCGGGTGGAGCGAGCCGCCGCCGGGCTGGCTCAGCGAGTGGACGCCCGAGCCGTCGGCGTACTGGACCGTGTCGAGGACGCCGGTCCCGTCGGTCCGCGGCTCGAGGAGCACGGCGCCGGCCCCGTCGCCGAAGATGACGCACGTCGTCCGGTCCGTGTAGTCGATGATCCGCGTCATGGCGTCGGCGCCGATGACGAGGACCTTCTGGTGGAGCCCGGCCTCGATCATCTTCGAGCCCGTCGTGAGCGCGTAGAGGAAGCCCGAGCAGGCCGCCGAGATGTCGTAGCCCCACGCGTTCGAGGCGCCCAGCTTGTCCTGGACGAGGCAGGCCGTGGCCGGGAAGACCATGTCCGGCGTGACCGTCGCGACGAGGATGCAGTCGACCTCCTCCGGGGCGACGCCGGCCTTGGCGAGGCACTCGCGGGCGGCCTCGACGGCCATGTCGGACGTCGCCTTGGTCGGGTCCTTCAGGATCCGCCGCTCCTCGATCCCGGTCCGCGTCCGGATCCACTCGTCGTTGGTGTCGACCAGCTTCTCGAGGTCGGCGTTGGTGAGGCGGTCCGGCGGGAGGTACTTGCCGACCGCGGTGATGGCGGCCGTCGTCTTCGTCTGGGGCATCCGGGGGGTGGGGGGCCTAGGAGGCGGACTCGGAGGAGTCGTGGAGGGCGCGGGCGATCCGCGCCGTCAGGTTCTGCTCGACGAGGCCGGCCGTGGAGAGGACCATCTGCTTGCACGCCCGCGCCGACGACCCGCCGTGGCCGATCACGACCGTCCCGTCGATCCCGAGCATCGGCACGCCGCCGAAGGCCTGGTAGTCGAACGGGGCCAGCATCCCCTTGAGCACGCCGCCGACCGTCTGGGCCGAGGGCCCGTCGAGCTCCTGGCGCCCGATTTCGGCCTTGACCATCTGGGGCAGGATCGTGGCGACCGACTCGGCCAGCTTGAGCACGACGTTGCCGACGAACCCGTCGCAGACGCAGACGTCGGCCCCGTGCTGGAGGATGTCGCGGCCCTCGACGTTGCCGACGAACCGGAGCGCGCCGCGCTCGCCGAGCTCGCGGAGCGTGTGGTGCGCCTCCTTGACCGTGTCGGTCCCCTTGCCCGGCTCCTCGCCGACGTTGACGAGGCCGACCGACACGTCGTCCTTGCCCAGGAACGCCGCGCCGAACACGGCGCCCATCTGGGCGAACTGGACGAGGTGCTCGGGCCGGACCTCCACGTTCGCGCCGACGTCGAGGAGCACGCACGTGCCGGTCGGCGTGGGGAGGTAGCCGGGGAGCGCGGGGCGGAGGACGCCGGGGAGGCGGCCGAGGCCGAAGAGGGCGGCGGCCATCACGGCGCCCGTGTTGCCGGCGCTGGCGAACGCGTCGGCGCGGCCCTGCTTGACGGCCCCGATGCCGAGGTGGATCGAGGACTGCGGCTTCTGCTTGAGCGCGACCGTCGGGCTCTCGCCCATCTCGATGGCCTGCGGCGCGTCGACCACGCGGAGGTGCTCGCCCTCGGCGGCGCCCAGCCGGTCGAGCTCGGCGTGGACCTCGGCCTCGCGCCCGACGAGGAGGACCGTCAGCCGGTCGCCGGCCTCGGCGACGGCCTCAAGCACGCCCTCCACGACGACGCCCGGGGCGTGGTCTCCGCCCATGGCGTCGACGGCGACTCGGACGGGCAGGGGCGGGCGGGGCGGAGAGGAGAGGGGGAGCGGGACGCGAGGGGCACCGGAAGATACCCGCCCCCGTCAACGGACGACGCCCGCGCGGGCTCCCGGGAGCTCACGCGGGCGCGTCAGAATTCTGTGCGGGCCGCCGGCGGCGGCCCGGCGGCCTAGTAGAGCTCGCCTTCGACCTCCACGACCGCGCGGCCGCGGTAGTGGCCGCACGTCGGGCAGGCCCGGTGCATGAGCTTGGCGTGGCCGCAGTTGGGGCACTCCTGCGTCGTCGGCACGCTCTTCACCTTGTACGGGGCGCGGCGCTTGGCGGTACGGGCCTGCGAGTGGCGGCGCTTCGGGTTGGCCATGGCAGTAGGGGGAGGGTAGCCCGGGGGCGAGGGTCAGTCGGAGTAATCGGAGTCGCTGGCGCCCGCGTCGGGGTCGCCGGAGCGGAGGGCCTGGAGGGCCGCCCAGCGGTCGTCGGCCGGCTCGTCGTCGGAGGGCCCGCCGAACTCGGTCGGGATCTCGGCGGCGCGGGCGGCCGGGCTCACGCGGCGCAGCGGGAGCGCCAGCAGGAGCGTGTCGTGGACCGACGCCGTGAGGTCGATGTGCGTAGCGTCGTCGGCGAGGGGCTGGACCCCGTCGTCGTCGGGCGCGTCGTCGGAGGCCGGCGGGGCCTCGGCCGTGAAGAGGACGGAGTGGTCGCCCTCGATCGGCTCGTCGTAGAGGTCGAGCGTCCGGTCGCACTCGAGGCGGGCCGTGGCCCGGGCCGTGTACAGGGCGAGCACGCGGCGCTCGGCCACGTCGAGCCGGAGGTCGACCTCGACGTCGGAGAACGTCTCCGGGTCGAGGCCGAGGTCGTCGGCCGACGGGTGGTGGGTCTCCTGGTGGAGACCGTCGGGGAGCGGGGCGATGCGGACCCGGAACACGGTGTCTCGAGCGTCGGTCGTCAAGGAACGCGGGCGGCGGGTCCGCCCGGCGGGGGCATGGAGCCCCGGGAGCCCGTGAAGGTAGGCCGCCGTGCGAGCGGCGTACAAGGGCCTCACGGGATGTTCGAGGAAGCCCCACGCCCCGTCCACCGCCCCGCCTCGGCGCCCGCGCCGGGCCCACCGACGGCCCGAGGCGGGCGAAAGCGGGGGCGCCCTCGGGGCGATCCGCGCACGCGTTTTTCGTGGGCGCCCGCGCGCGGGCCACCCCGTCCGAACCCGTGGGGAACGGCGAGCGAACCGGCATAGGGCTCCCCCCCAGTCCACCTCGCCCGTCACTCGAAGTCTCGCGTTGGCAACGTGTGGACAACCGGATTCCGAAATCCCGACCCCGGGGGGTGGGGCTGGTAACCTCGGGGTCATCCGCCGATCCGACACTCGACTGCCTGGCCCTATCCCACTGTGCCCCAAGGATCAAATTCTCAGAGGGCGGCGTGGACGGGTGGTGGACAACCTCGCGGGAGAATCCACGATCCTGGCGCGTATTCGGCGGTGACGCCGCGCGAACATGTGGACAACTCGGTGGGCGCCGCGCCGCCGGCGCTTCCTTTTGCGCCGGCGGTCCCGATATTCCGAGCCCGCTCACCCTCCCCTTCCCCGCCCGCTCTCGCTCCATGGACCGCTCGCGCGACGACGTCTGGACCGAGTGCCTCGGGATCATCCGGGACAACATCAGCCGGCAGAGCTTTCGGACCTGGTTCGAGCCGCTCCGCGCCGTCGGGCTGGAGGAGGAGGACGGCGCGCTCAAGCTGACGGTCCAGCTCCCGAGCCGGTTTTACTACGAGTGGCTGGAGGAGCACTACTTCGCGCTCCTCCGCAAGACGATCACGAAGGTCCTCGGGCCCGGCGGGCGGCTCTACTACGACATCGTGATCGAGCGCGACGAGCCCGCGGCCGGCGGCCGGCGCGGGTCGTCGATGGAGCTCCCGGCGCGCCAGCCCGCCCACGTCCCGCCGGCCGAGCGGATGCCGCAGGTCGAGCGCCCGGACGGCGTCACGCCGCCGCGCCCCTCGACCGACGTCCCCTCCGACGCCGGCCGCGCCGTCGACCCCACGCGCGGGTACGACGGAGGCGGCGCCGCGACGCCGAGGCGGGCGCCCTCGGCCCACCCGTTCGCGCTGCCGGGCGTCAAGCCGATCGAGGTCGACCCGCACCTCAACCGGTCGTACACGTTCGAGCGCTTTATCGAGGGCGACTGCAACCGGCTCGCGCGCTCGGCGAGTTGGGCCATCGCGCAGGACCCGGGCGGGACGAGCTTCAACCCGTTCCTGATCTACGGCGGCGTCGGGCTGGGGAAGACGCACCTCATCCAGGCGATCGGCAACTACGCCCTCGCGAACAACCACGCCAAGACGGTCCGCTACGTCTCGTCGGAGATGTTCACGGCCGAGTTCGTCCAGTCGATCCAGTCGAACCGGATCGCCGAGTTCAGCCAGTTCTACCGCGGCGTCGACATCCTCATCATCGACGACGTCCAGTTCTTCGGCGGCAAGGAGAAGACGCAGGAGGAGTTCTTCCACATCTTCAACGAGCTGCACCAGCAGGGCAAGCAGCTCGTCCTCTCGGCCGACCGGCCGCCCAAGGACATCGTCGGGATCGAGGAGCGGCTCCTCTCGCGGTTCCAGTGGGGCCTCGCGGCCGACGTCCAGCCGCCGGACTTCGAGACGCGGGTCGCGATCCTCAACCGCCGCGCCAAGGACGACGGGACGAAGGTCAAGCCGGAGGTCATCGAGTACATCGCGACGCACGTCAAGAGCAACATCCGCGAGCTCGAGGGCGCGCTCATCCGGCTCCAGGCCCACGCCGCGCTGACGGGCCGCGAGATCGACCAGGAGCTGGCCCGCGAGGTGCTCAAGGACCTCATCAAGGAGGCCCGCCCGCAGCTGACCATCGAGGCCATCCAGTCGGTCGTCTGCGACTACCTGGGGATCCCGGAGGACCTCGTCCGCGCGCGGACGCGGAAGCGGGAGGTGGTGCAGGCCCGGCAGGTGGCCATGTACTTCTCGAAGGAGATCACGAACCACTCGCTCAAGACGATCGGGCTCCACTTCGGCGGGCGCGACCACTCGACGGTGATCCACGCCGTCCGGAGCGTCGAGGACCAGGTGGACACCGACCCGAGCTTCCGCGAGATGGTGGGCAACGTGCAGAAGAAGCTGGAGATGCACCAGCGCTAGGCGGGGCCGGCCGACCGGCGGCGCGGGCCGGCAGCCCGGCCCGCCTCGGCGTCGAGGCGGGCGGAGTGAGGGGGGAGCGGGGGCCCGGTTTTCATCCGCCCGCGGGACCGGGAGCGGGGGCCGGCGAGTACCTTTCTTGACTAGAAGACGTCTCAGGCCGATACCCCGGCCGCACCCCGCCGACACCATGAAGTTCACCGCCTCCAGCGCCGACCTCCAGCGGGCGCTCACGACCGTCAACGGGGCCGTCCCGTCCAAGAGCACCCTGCCGATCCTCGAGTGCGTCCTGTTCGAGCGCGAGGACGACGTGCTGAAGATCGCGGCGACCGACCTTGAGATCTCGATCGTCCAGCGGCTCAAGGTCTCGTTCGAGCAGAACGGGACGGACGCCAAGCAGCGGATCGCGGTCCCGGCCAAGCGCCTGCTCGACACGCTCCGCGCGCTCCCCGAGCTCTCGGTCACGGTCACCACCGACGCCGACTTCAACGTCGAGCTAACGACCGACCAGGGCCGCTACAAGATGGTCGGCTACGACGGCGGCGACTACCCGGCGCTCCCGGCCCTCGACGGCGCCCAGGCCATCACGGCCGACGGGCCGCTCGTCAAGCGGGCCATCGACAAGACCGGGTTCGCGGCCTCCAAGGACGCCCTCCGCCCGGCCATGATGGGCGTCCTGTTCCAGGTCCGCCCCGAGAAGTCGACGATCGTCGCGACGGACGGGCACCGGCTCGTCAAGCTCGTCGCCGACGGGATCACGGCCGAGGAGCCGGTCGACGTGATCGTGCCCGAGAAGGCGCTCTCGCTCGCCGGCAAGGCCGCCGGCGACGGGGCCTGCACCATCCGCATCGCGAGCGGCTACGTCGGGTTCGACTTCGGCGACACGCAGGTCATCGGGCGGCTCATCGAGGAGCAGTACCCGAACTACGAGGCCGTCATCCCGGTCGAGAACGAGAAGCGGCTGACGGTCGGGCGCGACGCGATGCTGGCGGCCGTCCGCCGCGTGGCGCTCTACTCGTCGTCGATGACGCACCAGATCCGGCTCGCGCTCGAGAGCGACCAGCTGGCGATCTCGGCCGAGGACATCGAGCGGGCCTCGGAGGCCAAGGAGCGCGTCCTCTGCGACTACGACGCGGACCCGATGGAGATCGGGTTCAACTCGCAGTACCTCCAGGAGGTGTTGTCGAACGTCGACTCGGAGGACGTCGTCTTCGAGTTCTCGTCGCCCAACCGGGCCGGCGTCGTGTCGCCCGCCGAGGGCGCCGACGGCGAGGAGCTCCTGATGCTCATCATGCCGGTCATGCTCAACACGTACGCCTAGCGGCGCGACCAGGCTGCGCCACCCGAGCGCCCCGGCCGTCTCCTCGGCCGGGGCGCTTTTTCGTGGGCCCGCCTCGGGGACCCCGCGGGCCGACCGAGGCGGCGCTACGCGCGGTCACCGTAGAGCGTGCGCGTCCGGATCTTCTCGCACAGGTCCAGGGCCCGGCGGACGCGCGTGGCCGGGCGCTTGGCCTGGTCCACGTGGACGCCCAGCGACCGCTGGCGGCCGGGCGTGAACGTCTCGAACCGCTCGCGCGCCGCGGCGTCCTGCCGCAGCGCCTCCTCGAGCTCGGCGGGGAGGTGGACGGCGTCGGGGTCGGCGGCGGGCGCCAGCTCCACGACCGCCGTCGCGCCGAAGCCGAGGCCGGCCTCGGCCAGAACCTTCTTGCCGAAGAGCAGCTTCGGGGCGCCGTCGCCGCGGCCGTGCACGGCCCGGCGGAACGGGACGCCGTCGCGCTCGGGCCCGCCCAGCGTGCCGACCACGATGCGGGCGCCGGCGAGCGCGTCGTCGACCTCGGCGGGGATCGGGACGTAGTGCATCCCCAGCCCGCCGTCGGTGCGGAGGACGGGGCCGGCGAAGACGTGCTCGGGCATGGCGCGGCGGGGGGACCGCCCGCAGACTACGGCGCCGGCGCCGCGCGGCGGAGCGCGGCGACGAGCCCCTCCGCCTCCGCGTCCGTCCGGCAGCGCACCAGCCAGTCGTGGGCCCGCACCCGGCGGACCCACCCGAGCGCCTCGGACCGCTCGACGGCCCCGACCGTCGAGAGCGACGTCCGCCGCCGGCGCTCGCCCTCGAACACGAGGTGGGCGTCGGTCACGGTGACGGCCCCGCGATCCGCCCAGTCGCTGGCCTTCTCGAGGCGGCGGAACACCGTGCGCCGGGGCGGCTGGTCGAACCAGCCCCACTGCGCGTCCTCGATCTCCTCCACGCGCACGACGGCCCACCGCGCGCCGACCGCCGCGGGCCTTCAGTCGGGGCCCGCGGCCCGCCGCTCGAACATCACCTTGTGGAGGACCGTGTAGAACGTCTCGTTGCGGCCGCCGGGGTCGAGGTAGAGCCGCCGGTCGCTCTTCGTGCGGAGGACGGTCCCGTTGCGGAACCGGAGGATCTGGAGGAGCCGGCTCACCCGGATCTCGCTCGGCAGCGCGCCGTCGGGCCGGAGGAGGAGCCGGCGGTCCGTGAGGATGACCTGGCCGATGTGCTGGGTCCCCGAGAGCGCGTAGCCCGGGACCTCGAGGCCGCCGGTCCGCCCGGTCTGGAGCGTCGCCTCGCCGACGTGCCGCTCGAACCGCCGGACGTCGAGCCGGCTCCACCGCATCCGCCCCTCGAAGTGGGCCGTCTCGCCGCGCCGGAGGTCGGCGTCGACCTCGACGGTCGGGAGCTCGCCGCGGCGGACCCGCCACCGCTGGCGGGCGTGGCCGAGCATCGTCTCGACGTGGCCCGGCAGGTCGAGGCTCAGCGACCGGCGGACGGCCTCGATCTCGTCCTCCTCGTCGGGCGAGAGCTCGCCGTCGCAGAGCGCGGACGCGATCGTCTTGAGCAGGCGCTCGCGGGCGATGACGTCGTAGGCCCCATCCGCCAGCCGGGGGTCGAGGCCGAGGAGGTGCTGGAGCTTGTAGAGCAGGAGCCGCTCCTCGACCTGGAGGCAGTCGTCGGAGACGGCCTCCGAGACGGCCGTCCCGAACGCCCGCTCGTGGACGGCCCGGAGCGTGTCGGCGTCGAGCGCCAGCGTCTCGGCCACCCGCGCGAGGACCCGGCGGTCGTCGAGGCCGAGGTCGCCGTTCGCGAGGCGGTCGTCGAGGAGGGCCTGGTAGAGCGCCCGCCGCTCGGCCACGAACTCGAGCGCGAGGTCGACCCCGTGGCGACGCGAGATCCGGACCCGGTCGGCCGGGCCGAACTCGGCCGGCGACTCGGCGGCGGCGATGAGGTTGTGGAGCTCGACGTACGCGTTGCGCCGAGGGGCCGCGCCGAACCGGGGGACGGGCTCGGGCGCGAGGAGGTCGAACGGTCCCATGCCGGGAAGCTAGCGGTGGGCGAAGGCGGGAGGCGGGAGGCGAGCTGCCGCTGGCGGGGCGCGACCGCCAGCCGGGGGCGTCGCGCGCTCCGTCGGTCGCCCTCTCCCCGGCCGGTCACCCTGAGCGGAGCGGAAGACGGAGCCCGAAGCCGAGTCGAAGGGTTTCGGGCGGGCACACCCCCGATGCGCGCGCCCGTCGCCCGCCCGAGGCCCCGTCGCACCGGAGACCGTACGGCTCGCTCACTGGCGGCGCCGACCCGTCGGGCCGCTCGCGATGACACGGGGTGGGCGCCGCGCCCTCCGACCTTCCGCCGGGTGCCCCCGCCTCGACGCCGAGGCGGAGGCGGCCGGCCGAGCCGTCGCCCCGGGGAGGCTCGGGCCGACCGGAACTTTTCCCGTGCCGCCCGACCTATCCATCCCCC
>CAXRFJ010000043.1:0-2967 GCA_964229475.1 Rubrivirga sp. | reverse complement strand
GGTCCCTATCGACTCGTAGGCTACTCCCATCCGGACGCGGCCGTGCGCGGGCACGGTGACGAGGGCGCGAAGACCCCGCGCGGTCGCGCTCCCGGGGGCGACCGCGAGCGCCGGTACCTTCCCGTCGTCCCCAGCCCCCCGCCCCGCTGGTCTCCCCCGACGATCCCCGCTACGCCGCGCTCTGGGAGCGGAGCCCCGGCCGCTCGGCGTTCTCCCACCCGGCCGCCGTCGCCGCCTACGCCGAGGCGTTCGGCCTGCCCGCCCGCGTCCTCGCCGTCGAGGCCGACGGCGAGTGGGCGGCCGCCGCCCCGGTCTTCGAGAAGCGCCGCGGCCCGTTCGTGGCGTCGGCCCTGCCGCCCGTGTGCCCGGTCCACCGGCCCCTCCTGGCGGCGCCGCTCCGCGAGACCGACTCCCACGACCGGACGTCGCCGCTCGACCGGCTCCTCGCCCGCCTCGACGCCGAGGTGGACCAGGCCACGTTCGCCCTCGGCGACGACGACGTCCGCCCGTACGCGTGGGCCGGGTGGTCCGTGACGCCGCGCTCGACCTACCGGCTGGCGTTCGGAGACGAGGCCCCCCTCGCCGGCTTCTCGTCGTCCACGCGGCGGAACGTGCGCCGGGAGCGCGGTCGGTTCGAGATCGTCGAGGGCCCCGAGTTCGCGGCCGACGCCGTCCGCCTCATGGTCGAAGGCTACCAACGCCACGACGCCGAGCTCGGCCTCGACCCGGCCCGCCTCGTGCGGCTGGCGGAGGCGTTCGAGCGCGCCGGCCTCGCGCGGACGCTGGCGGCGCGGCGCGGCGGCGTGACCGAGGCCGCGTTCGTCGCCCCCAGCGACGGGCGGACGGCGGCCTACTGGATCGCCGGGAGCGAGCCCGGCTACGCGATGACGGTCCTCATCGCGCACGCGCTCGACCTGTTCCGGGCCGAGGGCGCCGAGGCGTTCGACTTCGTCGGGGCCAACACGCCGCCCATCGCCGAGTTCAAGCGCCAGTTCGGGCCCGCGCGGGCGCCGGCCCCCATCGCGCGGCGCGTGTCGCACCCCGCGCTGCGGCTGGCGGACCGGCTGCTCGGGCGCTGAGCCCGTCCGCCTCGGCCGCGCGGGGCGGGTCTAGAGCGCGCCGCGGAGCTTCTCGGCCGTGACGACGCGGCCGATGGCGAGGGCGAACGCGGCCTCGCGCATCGTCGAGCCGAGCGCCTTCTGCTTGTCGACGACGTCGGCGTAGGCCTTGAGGAGGATCCGCTCGAGCCGGTCGTTCACGTCGTCGAGGCTCCAGCGGTACTGCTGGAAGTTCTGGCTCCACTCGAAGTAGCTCACGATCACGCCGCCCGCGTTGGCCAGGATGTCCGGCACGACGAGCACGCCGCGGTCGCGGAGCGCGGCGTCGGCGCGGGGCGTGACGGGGAGGTTGGCGCCCTCGACCACGAGGTCGGCCTGGACCGAGTCGACGTTGTCGCTGTGGATCGCGCTCTCGATGGCGGCCGGGATGAGCACGTCGCATTCGACGCCCATGAACTCGTCGCCCGAGACGGCGTCGGCGCCGGCGTAGCCCCGGAGCGTCCGGTCGCCCCCCTCGCGGCGGACGTGGGCCACGACGTCGTCGAGGTCGAGCCCGTCGGCCTTGTAGTAGCCGCCGGTGTGGTCGCTCACGGCGACGACGGTCGCGCCGCGCTCGGCCAGCAGGAGCGCCGCGTTCATGCCCACGTTGCCGAAGCCCTGGACGGCCACGCGGAGGTCGCCCGGCGCCTTGCCGAGGTGGTCGCGGGCGGCGGCCAGCGTCACGAGCATGACGCCGCGGCCGGTGGCCTGCTCGCGGCCGGGGCTCCCGCCCAGCTCGAGCGGCTTGCCCGTCACGACGGCCGGGTTGTACCCGTGCTGGCGGCCGTACTGGTCCACGATCCACGCCATCGTCTGGGCGTTCGTGCCCATGTCCGGCGCCGGGACGTCGCGGTTGGGTCCCAGGATGAGGTGGATCCGCGAGATGTAGCGCCGCGTGACGTGCTCCAGCTCGCGCTGGGTGAGGTCCGGCGGGTTCACGTTCACGCCGCCCTTCCCGCCCCCGAACGGGATGTCGACGAGCGCCGTCTTGTAGGTCATCGTCTCGGCGAGCGCCCGGACCTCCTGCTCGTCGACGAGCGACGAGAACCGGATGCCCCCCTTGAACGGCCCCCGCGCGCCGTTGTGCTGGACGCGGTAGCCGATGAAGGTCGTGAACGAGCCGTCCTCGCGGTAGAGCGGGACCTCGACCTTCATCTCGCGGAACGGCGTCCGGACGAGCGTGCGCCACTCGGGGCTGAGGTCGAGGAGGTCGGCGGCGCGCTCGAAGTTGCCGGAGGCGATCTCGTAGGCGGAGACCTTGGGGACTGCGGACATGGGGCGGGTCAGGGAGAAGGACCGCAAGGTCGGAAGCGCTCCCGGCCCGTGCCACTCTCATTTCGGTGCGCCGCCCGCGGCCGGGATTGCGGAGGGACCGACGCCCCACCCCCACCCCGATGCCCCGACTCCTGCCCCTCGCGGCGCTCGCCCTCCTGCTGGCGGCCCCGTCCGACGCCCAGATCCGCGACTCGCTCCTCTGGTTCCGCGCCGAGATCATGTTCGAGACGGCCGACGGCGGGCCCGCCCGCGCCGTCTGGAAGGCGCCCGCCAACGCCCCCGCCGCGCAGTCGATCTCGTTCGGGCAGGGCCGGCGGTTCTCCCCGCCCATCGACCTCCGGTTCACGGACTCGCTCTACGTCGGCGGCGGCCGGGTCCCCGAGGCCTCTCAGATCGCGGCGGTCCGCGTCCGGATGCGCAGCGGCACGCTGACCGTCCGCGCCCCGCGGGGCGGCTGGGAGGAGGGCGTCGCCGCGGCGCGCGCCGACCACGCCATCGTGCGAATGAATGACGCATGAGTGGCGACGAGCGCGCGCTGCAAAAAGAGACCCGTTCCCACTGCCGACCAGTCTCCGAGCCAGGGAAATAAGGGTAT
>CAXRFJ010000042.1:0-3794 GCA_964229475.1 Rubrivirga sp. | reverse complement strand
TCCACCCGACGAACAAGGAGCCGGTCGGCGTGCGGATGGCGCTCGTGGTCCGCGACGTGGCGTACGGCGCGGACGTCGTGTCGAGCGGGCCGCGCTACGCGTCGAACGAGCGGCTGGACGGCGGCCGCGTCGCCGTCTCCTACACCAACCTCGGCGGCGGGCTGGCGATCGCCGACGGCACGCTCGACGGGTTCACGCTCGCCGGCGCCGACGGCGTCTTCGTCTGGGCCGACGCCGAGGTCGACGGCGACCGGGTGATCGTCTCGGCCCCCTCGGTGCCCGAGCCGGCGGCAGTCCGCTACGCGTACCAGTACAACCCCGGGACCGCCGGCTCGCCGGGCGCCGCCGACCTCACGAACGCCGAGGGCCTGCCGGCCGCGCCGTTCGACGCCGCCGTCGACCCGGGCTTCTCGATCGCCCAGTTCGCGGCGGCCCGCGTGACCATCGAGGCGGGCCAGAGCACGGTCCTCTCGTGGCGCGTGTTCGACGCCGCGGCTGTCACGCTCGACGGCGTCCCCGTGGCCCTCGAAGGCTCGCAGTCCGTCTCGCCCGCCGAGACGACGACGTACCGGCTGGAGGCGACCGGTGCCGGCGGCGAGATCCTGAGCGCCGAGGTCACAGTCGAGGTCCTCGACCCGAGCGTGATCGACCGCGCCGCCGGCCGGCCGGCCACCGCCTCGACCGTCGAGGCGTGCTGCGGCGACCCGCGCGAGGCCACCTACGCCGTCGACGCCGACCTCGCCCCGCGCTGGTCGAGCGCCTGGAGCGACGGCCAGGACGGCCGCCCCGAGGACCCCAACTACGACGGCACGCCCGACGACGAGTGGCTGGCGGTCGACCTCGGCGGCGTCTACGACGTCGACCGCGTGATCCTGACGTGGGAGGCCGCCTTCGGGACGGTCTACGAGCTCCAGACCTCGTTCGACGGCGTCCACTGGACGACCGTCCACCGCGAGGAGGCCGGCGACGGCGGCGTGGACGACGTCGCGCTGGGAGAGCCCGCGCCGGCCCGCCACCTCCGGATGCGCGGCGTCGAGCGGGCGACGATCGCCGGCCAGCAGTACGGCTACTCCCTGTTCGACCTCGCGGTCTACGGCGAGGTCTCGGCCGTCGTCCCCCCCACCGCCTCGGTGCGCCCGCGGACGGGGACCGTGGTCGGCGCCGGGACGGAGACGACGCTCGTCGCCGAGGTCACCGGCAGCGTCCAGTCGGCCACGTTCCTCGTCGACGGCGAGCCCCTCGGGACCGACGCCGCCGCCCCGTTCGAGATCGCCTGGACGCCCGCCGAGGCGGGCCGGGCCGAGGTCGCCGTGGCCGTGACCGACGAGGCCGGGATCACCGTCCAGTCCGCCGCGACCCGGGTCTACGTCGACGACGGCGCCGTCGTCCGCTACGAGGCCGAGGACGCCTCGTTCGAGGGCGGCGGCGACGGGTTCGGGCACCGGCCGCTCCGGTCGAGCCCGGCCGCCAGCGGCGGCGCCTACCTCGACCTCCGCGAGCAGTGGCGGATCGACCTCCCGCCGGTCACCGTCGACGCCGCCGGCACGGGGCTCGTGACGATCGGCTACCAGATGACCTACGACTCGCCCAAGACGCAGGACCTCGTCGTCAACGGCGTCGCGACGCCCGTCGTCTTCACCGGGCCCGACAACGCGACGTGGATGCAGCTCGGCGTCGAGGTCCCGCTCCAGGCCGGCGAGAACGCGATCGCGCTCGTCGGCGCGTGGAACTACATGAGCGTCGACTTCCTCGGCGTCCTCGGGGCGCTGCCGACGGCCGGGGAGGGCCGGGGCGAGCGGACCGGCTCGGTCGAGTTCGAGCCCCCCCGCCCGAACCCGTTCCGCGACACGACCACGCTCCGGTACACGCTCGCCGAGCCCGGCCCCGTCCGCCTCGACGTGTTCGACCTCGCCGGCCGCCGCGTCGCCACGCTGGCCGACGCGCCCCGCGCGGCCGGGACGCACGCCGTCGCCCTCGACGGCGCGGGCCTCGCCGACGGCGTCTACGTCGTCCGCCTGACCGCGGGCGAGGCCGTCCGGTCCCGCCGCGTCGTGGTCGTCCGCTGACGGGACGGCGGGCGCGGCGGGAGGCGCGGCCCCAAATGGGTCGAACGACGCATGGCGGCGGCGGCGGGCGGTCGGAATCTGGTGGAGCCTCCACGCGAGGCGCTCCCCCCTTCCACCGGCTTCCGCCTTCCGCGGGCCCGCGCCCGCCCTGCCATGACCTCCCGTGTGTCGGCCCGCCTCCGGGCCCTCTTCCTCGCCACGCTCGCCGCCGTCTCCCTCGCCGCCTGCGACTCGTCGTCCGACGGCGACGGCCTCGGCCGCTTCCAGGCCCAGGTCACCGGGGCCGCCCAGGCCTCGCTCGGCGGCCAGGCCGCCTTCGCCGTCCAGACCGAGGACGGCGAGACCGTGTCGGCCGTCGCCCTCGTCGACGAGGACGAAGACGCCGTGGCCTTCCTCCTGGTGAACGGCCGCGTGGCCGCCAAGACCTACACGATCGCCGACGAGACGGCCGGCGCCCTGCTGCTCCTCGGCGAGGCCGACGGCACCGGCGACATGTACGTCGCGGAGACCGGCACCATCACCGTCACCCGCGCCGACGCCGCCCGCGTGGTCGGCACGTTCGACGTCACGGGCGTCAACATCCTCGACGAGGACGAGACGGTCCGCGTCCGCGGCTCCTTCGACGCCAAGCCGGGGACCGTTACGGTGCCCGACGACGCGCCCTGACCCCGCCTCCCCGGGGCGCCGTCCGCCACCGGCGCCCCTCTCCGCCCCGACCCCGATGCGCGCCTACTTCGCCCTCTACCCCCCGCGGCCGTCCGCTGTCGGTCCGGCCCCGGACGCCGCTCCACGCCACCGTCGGGCCGTTCGGCCCGGAGTCCCGGCCTCTGTGCGCCGCCGGACGGCCGCCCTCCGCCGCCGCCGGCTCCGCCCGGCGGCCCCCGCCGCCTGAACGCCACCGCCGGACCGTCTCCCCGCCCGGCCCGGCGGCGCCCGCGGCGCTCCGTGAAGAATGCCGGCGGGGGGGCGCGTCCAAGGAAACCATCTCGCCGTGCCGTATCGTCGCGCGGACCTCCCGCGCGATCCGCGCACCGCGTTGTCCCTTCCGCTCACCTCTGGGGACCTCGTCCGGCTCGAGGCGGCGAGCCGAACGCTCATGAGCCCGCTCGCCGCGGCCTCGCCCGAGGCGTGGCTCACCGAGGCCGGCGAGACCGTCCGCGACCTCGTCGGCGGGACCGGCGTCGTCCTCCAGTTCCCCACCGCGCCGACCTCGTACTTCAGCGCCGACGCGTCCGAGATCTCCGACGGCGTCAACGCCTACGTCCAGGAGGTCCAGTGGGACGGCACGCGGTTCTCCGACCCCGTCGTCGACGTCTGGGCGCGGATCCGGCGGGAGTCCCAGATGGAGCTGTGCTCGTGGGACGTGAACGGGGCGCTCGTCGAGGGCCGCGGCCTCCGCATCCGCGACGCGCCCATCGTGATGGACGTCCTGGTGGGCCAGGGCGTCCACGACTACGTCGCCATGATGGGGTGCGTGCCCGAGGGCGAGTCGATGGTGTGGGTGCTCCACCGGTCGCACGGGGGGTTCCCGTTCGGCGAGCGGACGGCCGCCCTGCTCGGCGTGCTGATGCCGTCGTACCGGGCGGGCCTCGACGCGCTCGGCCGGCTGGGCGCCCACCGGGCCGCGCTCGACGCCGTCGGCGAGCCGCTGGCGGCGTGCGACGCCGACGGCCGGCCGCTCCACCGGACCCCCGCGCTGGCGGCCCGCCACGCCGGCGACCCCGCGGG
>CAXRFJ010000041.1:0-7017 GCA_964229475.1 Rubrivirga sp. | reverse complement strand
GGGCCCCGGCCGCGGCGCGGCGGGCGAGGCGGCCGCCGCCCCCGCGCGACTCGTCGTCGGGGTGCGGGGCGAGCACGGCCGTCGCGCCGAGGGCGCGCGCGTCGTGGGCGGGCCGGAGCGGGTGGCGTTCGGGGTCGAGGAGGAGCGACATGGGCTTAGAGGTCGGAGCCGAGCGGCGGGCGGCGCTCGGAGGCAGAGAAGGCGCCGGCCTGGGCGAGGGCGCCGTCGGGGTCGGGCTGGCGGAGGTAGAGGCGGAGGTCGCGGCCGACGCGCTCGAGCACGCCGGGCTGCCCGAGCCCGCGCGCGCCCACGGCCCGGTCGGTCCGCTCGAGGACGTCGAGGCAGACGCGCTCGATCGCCGTCCGCGCCATCCGGGCGTAGGCGACGACGGCGTCGGGGTCGGCGCCGGCCAGGCGGGACGCGCCGAGCAGCCACAGGCGGCCGGTCTCGAGGTGCGTCGCGATCTCACCGAGGCGGGCCTGCTGGACCGGGTGCTCGGTCCGCCCGAGGTCCCGGAGGTAGGCCACGGCGGCGTCGGCGAGGGCCTGAGCGCCGCCGAGCTGGACGGCTGCGAACCGGACCGACCCGCCCGTGAAGAGCGGCTCGCGGAGGTAGTCGCCGGGCGCCCCGAGGAGGCAGTCGGACGAGACCTCGGCGCCGGAGAAGTCGACGCGGCCGCTGCGGGAGGCGCGCATCCCCTCGGCCCGCCACCACCCGGGCTGATCGTCGACGTCGAGCGCGTCGGTCGGGAGGACGGCCATCTGCCAGCCGTCGCCGAGCGCCCCCGGGACGAGCGGGCGCGTGACGGCGGCGCCGCCGGTCGCGAACGTCTTGGCGCCCTCGACCCGGACGCGCTCGCCGTCGCGCGCGTAGCGGACGCCATCGCGCGGGATCTCGGTGTTCCAGACGCCGAACAGGTGACCGTCGCGGGCGTCAGCGGCCCACCGCGCCTTCTGCGCCTCGGTCCCGTAGGCCTCGATCCGGACGAGCGCGTTGACGTGGCCCTCCCAGATCCGCCCGAGCGGGAGGCTCCCGCGGCCGACCTCGGCGAGCGCGAGGTAGAGGGCGTGATCGGACTGGGGCGCCGTGCCGAGCCCGAGGCCGCCGCGCTCGGCCGGGAGCGGGGCCGCCAGCAGGCCCGCCTCGCGGAGCGCGGCCAGCCCCGCCTCGGGGAACCCGCCGGGCTGGTCGTCGGCCTCGGCGTGGGCGGCGGCGACCTCGGCCACCTCGCGGGCGGCGGCGAGCGCGTCGGTCCAGGGCGCGGCCTGGCCGTCGCCGCCGAGGGAGAGCGTGGGGAGCGGCGTCATGCGGCGAGGGCGAAGGCGGAGGGCGGGGCGAGGCGGGCAGCATGGTCGAGCCGGGCCGCGAGCGGGAGCGGGCGGAGCCGGGCGATCCGACGACGGAGGTCGGCGATGGCGGCGGGTAGGGGCTGGCCGAGGCCGGGCAGCGGGTCGGGCGTCGTTCGGAGCGCACGGGGCGGCGGCGCGGTCGGGGCCGCGGCGAGCGCGAGCCCGAGACGGGCGAGGCGGCGCTCGGCGTCGGCCGCCGGCTCCACGAGCGGCTCGCGGCCGTCGGCGACGGTGCCGGCCCAGAAGCGGAACGCGTCGGCGAGGCCGCCGGGCGCCCGCCCGACGCTCCGGGCCGAGGTCCGCACGCGGACGTCCGGGCTGTGGCGGAGCCGCGCGCCGGCCTCGACGAGCGCGTCGGCCAGCGCCACGTCCTCGGACGACGGGACCGCGGGGAGCCCGCCGACCCACGCGTAGGCCCAGGCGGTGACGGCGAGGCTCGCGCCGAAGTGGTGGTGGTGGCGCGGGAACGGGTCGTGGCGGTCGGGCGCGTAGAGGTCCCGGAGCTCCTCGAGCGCCCGGCGGTAGGCGAGGTCGAGGAGGTAGAGCCGGCGGACGCCGGGGTCGAGCGCGGCCCGCTCGTCGGCCCGGAGGAGCGCCCGCCCGCCGACGGCGTCGGCGCCGGCGGCGACCTCGGCGGCCGTCCGGGTGATCCAGTCCGGCGCTGGCTCCGAGTCGGCGTCGGTCGACAGGACGAGGCCGTCGGGCCGGCCGGCCGCCAGCAGCCGGGCGCACGCGGCGTCCATCACGATCTGGCGGGCCCGGCCGACGTGGGCCTCGCCCGGGCCCAGCACGACCGACGTCACGCGGAGCCAGGGCCGGCCGGCGACGAGGGCGGCCAGCACCTCGCCGGAGGCGTCCGTGCAGTTGTTGAGGACGAGGAGGGCCTCGGCCTCGCCGCGAGCGAACGGCGACCCGGCCGCGTCGCGCTGGGCGCCGAGCGCGGCCACGAGCCGCGGCAGCGCCTCCGCCTCGTCCCGCACCGGGACCGCGACGACGGCCCGGAGCCCCGCCGGGACCGGCCCGAACCCGTCCGCGCAGGCCCTCCGGCGCACCTCGGACTCGCGCGACGGGCCGCGCAGGATCGGCCCGGCGGTCGGCCCGGCGTCTGCGGGGGCGAGACGGCGCGGGGAGACGAGGGTCGCCGCTGCGGCGCACCGGCGGGGAGGGGGCATGGGCCGATCGGGTGGGAGGGTGTCCGGGAACGAGCCGGCGGCCGCCCGGTCCCCGCTCGGCGCGGAGTCCCGGCCCACCCCGACGCGCCGCTCAGGGCTTCTCCCGAGAGCGCCCGCGGCGGACTCGGGGGCGGCGAACTCAGGTCCGCGGGCGGCCCCTAAACACCTCGCGCGCGTGCCACACCGTCATCGGCTCGGCGACGCGGTACTCGGAGCGGACGGGCGCCGCGATCGGCCGGCCGTGGTAGGCCAGCATCCACCGCTCGAACCCCTCGTTGCCGCGCGCGGCCTCGGACACGGCGACGGTCCGCTCGCCCCCCGGCGACGCGGCGACGGTGAACGCGCCGCGGTCCAGCAGGCGGTGGTGGAGCGCGCAGAGGGCGAGCCCGTTCGCCACCTCGTCCGGCCCGCCGTACTGGTGCCACTTCACGTGCGCCGCGTCGAGCCCGACGGGGGCGTCGCCGATGTGGGCGCTGAAGCCGCAGACGGCGCAGCGGTACGCGTAGGCCTCCAGCACGCGCCGCCGGAAGGCCGGGTCGCGGCGCCGCTTCGGCGCCGTCGGCCGGGCCTCTGGGGTGAACCCGATGGCCGTCAGGACCTCGTCGTCGTAGGCCTCGGTGAACTCGTCGGCCAGGAGCCGGTCGATCAACTCGCCCACCAGTCCAGACTCCGCGCGGAGGACGTCGGCGACCTCATCTGTAAACCGGCCAGCTGGATTGAGGCCCCGGAGCGCGACGACGCTCACGTCACCCGCGGCGTTCACGTCGAGGGCGCCGGCGTCCTCGACGTCCCACAGCTCGTCGTTCCGGAGGCGCCAGAACGGGTAGTGGACTCGGTCCGAGGTCTCCGCTGGCCCGAAGTCGAGGAGGAGCGCCCGGACTCGGGGTTCCACTTCGTTGTAGTGCAACCGCTCCTCGCCCTCGGCGAAGCGAGCGAGGGCGTAGAGCAGGAGCAGCGGCTTGTGCGGCGCCCGCCGGCCGCCGGCCGTCCGCCCGCGCGTGACCCCCTCGAACCGGGCGATGACCTGCTCGCGCGTCATGGTCGGACTCGGCGCCGGGGCGGGCGGGGCCGGCCCATCAGAGGAAGCAGATGAGGCAACCCTCGCGCTCCTCCTCGGCGACGTCCATCCCGCCGAGCGTCTCGACGAGCCGCGTCGCGCGGCGCGGCGCGTTCTCCTTCGCCTCCGCCTTCGCCTTGATCTCGGCCATCCGCTCCGGCCGCTCCAGCTCCGCGAGCGGCTCCGTGCGGCACCAGTAGAACGCCTCGCCGTCGCGCGCGCTCGCCTCCTCGTAGCGCTTGGCCTTTTCGAACAGGTCCGGGTGGGCCTCCTTGAGCCGCACCCACTCGACCTTCTGCTGGTAGAAGCAGAAGTAGCAGCCCGACCGCGAGCGGCCCCAGTCGAGGTACGGCGGCATCCCGAGGCCCGACTCCTCTAGGATCCGGACGATGTCCTCCTTGACGAGCCCGTCGTCCTGGAAGGGGTAGACGGCCGTGATGTTGGGCTTGGTCGAGATGTAGCCCTCGCGGACCCGCTCGTCGGCCCGGAGGCCGACGTAGTTGACGACCTCGTCGTCGCCGACGTAGTCCTCGAACGGGCGGAGCTTCATCATCTTCGTGCACCAGCGGCGGTGGTTCGACGGCAGCATCCCGCCGTAGATCGTCAGCCAGTGCTCGAAGGGGTCCTCCAGGTTGTCCGTCGTCTTGAGGATCTCGCGGCCGAGGAGGGCCTGGAGACGGTCGAGGTAGTCGTACGTCTCGGGCAGCTCGTGGCCCGTGTCGTGGAAGACGTACTCCATCTCAGGGACGGTGTCTCGGAGGTAGACCGCGAGCGCGGCGGAGTCCTTGCCGCCGGAGAGAGAGAGGATGTGGCGCGGTTCGGGCATCAGGAGTCCGCCGGGGTCCGGTAAGCTGAGGGTGTCGCGGCGCGTGCTCATCCGTCGGGGTCGCCGGCCTCGGCAGGGTCGTCGGAAGGCTCGGACAGCACGCGGCCGAGGGCGCGGACGGCGGCCAGCAGCTCCAGCCGGTCCATCCCGCGGAACCGGGCCTCGGCCTCGGCCGCGGCGGCGTCGAGGCGGGCGGCCTCGCCCTCGCGGACCACGAGCACGCGCATCGTCTCGGTCCCGTCGGCCTCGGTCACGCCGACCCGGACGGCGGCCACGCCCGATGGGGCGCCGTCGCCAGACGAGGCGCGCGTCGCGAACACGGCGGCCTCGGTCCGGAGAAAGCGCGCCGTGCGGCGCGAGAGCTCGGCGGCGAAGCGGGCCTCGTCGTCGTCGGTCCACCGCGCGAGCGGCTTGGCGGCGACGAGCGCGGCGACCGAGTCGATCCACCGGTCGAGCGCCAGCGCGTCGTCGGCGAGGCGGCCGGCGACCGCCTTGAGGTCGCGGTCGGTCACGGCGCCGAGCACGGCCGCCGCACGGGCGCCGACGGCGGCCCGCGCGGCCTCGTCCATGGCGTCGCCGAGGTCGAACGCGTCGGCGACCCGGGCGCCGACGCGGGCGCGGAGCTCGGGCGTCGCGGCGCGGAGCGCGTCGAGCGCCTCCTGGAGCACGCCGACGAACGCGGGCGGGTCGTCCGGGTCGACCTCGCACGCGGCGGGGAGGTCGGAGAACAGCAGCGTCGCGGGCTCGCGCGCGTCGAGCAGCGTCTCGCGGACCGCGCGGGCGACGGGCGGGACGGTCTGCGTCTGGAGCGCGTACTCGGGGAGCTCGGCCGCGAACACGCACAGCGGCGTGACGACGCCCAGCACGTCGAGGTCGCCGCCCGTCGGGCCGTCCGCCCCGACCACGTCGAGCAGCGACCCGTACACGTCGGCGCGGACGCCCTCGACGGCGCAGTGCTGGAGCGCGAACCGCTCGGGCGCCTTGTAGAGCCGCTGGAAGTGCTCCGGCGTCGCCCGCCGCACGAACACGCCGTCCTCGTAGAGCGCCACGTCGTGCTCGTGGACCGCGACGAACACGGCGAGGAGCAGGTGGAGCAGCCCCTCGCGGACGCCGAACGGCGGGGCCTGGAGCGCGGCGAACAGGTCCGGCACCGCGACCTTGTCGAGGTCGGCCGCGCGGAGCGTGTCGTGGAGGTGGAGGAGCGCCGGGCGGAGGTTCGCGGGGTCGTCCGCGGGGGTGGGCAGGTGGAGGCCCCAGGCGCCGTCGACCTCGCGGTGGAGCCGGCCGGCCCGGAGGATCGAGAGGTACATCGCCTTCTCCGGCGGGAACGCCTTCTCGGGCATCCCGAGGCGCGGCTCGTGCGCCTGCGTGAGGACGGCGTCGACGAGCCGGAGCCGCGCCGAGATCGCCGCCGAGCTGGGCGCCGCCCGGTTGATCAGCTCGTTCGCCACACGCGGCGCCTCGGGGTACACCTCACCGCAGACCGTGGACAGGAACGCGAGCGCGGCCCGGCTCCCGGCCACCTCCACCGCCTCCCCGAGGCGGACCCACTCGGCGCCGACGGCGCCGCGGCCGGTCGTCACGCCGAGCACGTCGTCGAGGCGGCGGGCGAGCGCGGTCGCGGCGGCCTCGACCTGGCGCGAGGCTTCCTCGGCGGCGTAGGCGTCGGTCCCGAGCCCGGGCGTGTGGCGGAGGACGTGCCGCCACGCGGCCTCCTCCTCGATGGCGTCGCGGAGCCCGGCGAGCGGACGCGGCACGAGCACGACGACCGCCGGATCGTCGACCGCGCGCGCGGCCTCCAGCGCCTCGGCGCGCTCGTGGGCCGTGTCGCAGAGGGCGACGAGGAGCACGGCGTCGGACTCGCTCGGCCGGGCGGCGGCGTCCGCGAGGGCCCCGACCGTGGTCGGGCGGACCTCGACGTGGCGGAGCGTCCCGGTCTCGATGTAGTGGCGCCGCGCCACGATGGGCGACGGATCGAGCGTCGTGGCGAGGTGGGCGGCCACGGACCGGACCGGCCCCAGCGCCTCCTTCGCGGATCGGAACGCGGCCTCCAGGTCCACGCTCGAGTGGGGCCAGAGGCAGACGCCACCGCGCGCCCCGCGGTCGAACAGGACGCCCTGCGCGTGGAGCCCTGCGAGCACGGCCGGCACGTCGACGTCCGAGCCGACGAACGCGGCGCCGAGCGTCTCGGGCGTCGCCAGCAGCCGGTCCGTGTTGAGCAGGTTCAGGAGCCCGACCGCCTTTAGCACGGCGAGCTCGTCGGCCGAACCGGGGAACGACTCGACGAGCGCCGAGATCGCCGACCAGTGGCTCCCGGCGCTCCGCGCGGCGATCCGGTGGCCGTAGGCCGTCGCCACGTAGTCGTAGAGCGCGGGCAGGCCGACGAACGCGCCGAGGTCGGCCGCCTCGGCGGCCTCGCGGAGGCCCGCGGGCTCGGCCGAGAGGAGGAAGCTGAACAGCGACCGCTCGTTCTGGCCGTAGAGCCGCGTCGCGCGGGCGAGCACCGGGAGCGCCGTCGGGTGGAGCGGATAGAGCGCGGGCGCCGTCGCTTCGAGCGCGTCGGCCGACGCGCCGGGGCCGGACCAGCCGGCGGCGACGGCGGCGCGCATCGCC
>CAXRFJ010000040.1:0-2751 GCA_964229475.1 Rubrivirga sp. | reverse complement strand
CGAGGGCGGGCTCGGGCGGAGCCCGCGCGACCGGAAGAAGATCGCCGTCCGCCCCGAGGGCGAGGGCAAGTGGGCGGCCACGAACTACGAGCCCGTCGAGACCTTCGCCCACGCGTCGCTCGTCCGGTTCAAGCTCGAGACGGGGCGGACCCACCAGATCCGCGTCCACGCCGCGTCGCTCGGGCACCCGGTGTTCGGGGACACGACATACGGCGGCGACCGGATCGTCTACGGATCGGCGGAGGGGTCACGCAAGGCGTTCGTCCGCAACCTGTTCTCGAGACTCGGCCCCCGACAGGCCCTCCACGCCGAGACGCTGGCGTTCGTCCATCCCGACACCGGGGTCGTGCACTCGTTCGAGGCGCCGCTCCCGGACGACATGGCGTGGGTCGTCGACCGGCTGCGGCGCGTGGAGCCCGGGTGAGCCGCCCGGCCGGGGGCTCGGACCGTTAAGAAACCGCTCTCGGGTTCAGTCGGGCGTTCCGTCACGTACGCGCCGAGGCAGGAGGGCCATCCGGACCGCGGCGCGGGGTACGGTTCTACTCAATTCGCCCACTGGGTGGAGGAAATGGAGCGGATGGGTAGCGGGACCCATGTGTGCAATCATGTCTAGTTGGATCATCAATGATCGTGCCATGAAGGTTGTGTGCGCATCTAGGGGCCCAGGTCGAAAGGCGATCCTTTCAAAGGCGTTCGGAGGACGGGATGTGGTAACAAATGTGTGGGCGGCAGCGATTGATTGAGCACGGCCCTGGCAAGGCTCTCTCTCTCTCCCTCTCTTCCCATGCTCACCACCCTTACGTACAAGGGGCTGCGAGGCCTCTTCGTCGTCCTCCTCGTCGTTCTCGGCCTGGCGACGGCCGCGTCGGCCCAACGCCGCGCCTACATCCCGACCGCATCGGACGGGGCCACGGTCTCGACTGCGGTCAGCGGCCTGTGCCTCGACGGTCCCGTCCCGCTCTGCAGCGTCGAGGACCCGGAGAACGTCATCTCGGACGCCCTCAACGCGCCGGCCACCATCAGCATCCCGCTGAACCTGCTCGGCTCGGCCAGCCTCCGCGTCGACCTCCCGGCCGAGCAGTCGAACCGGGCCCGGGCCGGCTTCGTGATCCGCGACGCGACCGGCCTCCTCGACGTCACCGCGCTCGACCGGGTGACGGTCCGGACCTACCTCGACGGGGTCGTCCGCGACGAGTACTCCGACGCCTCGCTCATCCGGGTCAACGACTACGGGCTCGACCGGTACGCCTTCACCGTCCGCACCCGGAAGACGTTCGACGCCATCGAGATCGAGGTGGCCGGCGTCCTCGGCCTGCTCACCGAGATCGAGGTCCTCTGGGCCCAGATCACGCCGCCGCCGGACCTCACCAAGATCTACGCCCGCGCCCCGCAGGGGAGCGCGACCGGTGGGACCTTCGGCGTGTGCGTGCTCTGCGACGTCACCGACGAGGCCGCCATCGTCGACGGCTCGATCGAGACCGCGGCGTCCGCGGACGTGCTCGTCTCGGCGCTCGGCGGCGGCGTGTGGGCGGAGGTCGACTACGGCCAGACGCTCCCGGCGAACTCGTTCACCGGCCTCTTCCTGTCGACGGACCTCGACCTCCTCGACCTCTCGGTGCTGGGCCTCCTCGAGATCCAGGCCCTGAACGGGTCGACGGTCGTGGCCTCCGCCAGCGGGGACGGCCTCCGCGTGACCTACCGGCCCGACGGCATCGCCTGGGTCCGGTTCCGCTCGAACGCCTCGTTCAACAGCGTCCGCCTCCGGATGACGTCGCTGGCGACCGTCGCCTACGACATCAACATCCACCGCGCGCTGACCGTCCCGGTCGTGCCGAGCCTCTCGCTGGAGGACTACGCGGACGTGGCCTTCGACGACCTCGCCGAGCCCGCGGCCGCGACGCCGCCGCTGCTCGCCGCGCCCCGCACCAACGCAGAGGCCGCGCCGGGCGCGTTCGACCTCGGCGTGCCCGCGCCGAACCCGGTGACGAGCCGCGCCCGCCTCGCGGTCCGCGTCGCCGAGGCCGGCCCGGTCCGCGTGGCGGCGTACGACGCGCTCGGCCGTGAGGTCGCGGTGCTCCACGACGGCGTGCTCGCCGCGGGCGAGCACGAGGTCCGGTTCGACGCGGCCGGCCTGGCGCCCGGGCCCGACGTGGTCCGCGCGAGCACGGCCGGCGGGCGGGCGGCGGCCCGCACGGTGACCGTGGCCCGATAAGGGGGTGAGCCGCCCGCCGCCGCCAGCGGCGGGACCCCGGGTGCGGGGCGCTGGTACCTACCGGCGCCCCGCATCATGCTGATGACCGACGTCCCCCGGCTCGCCGACCTCCTCGCCCCCGACCGCGTCGCGGTCCGTGTCCCGGCCGACTCGCGCGACGCCGCGGTCGGCGTGGCCGTGGGGCTGCTGGCCGACTGCCCCGCCGTCGTCGACCCCGCCCGCCTCGCGGCCGACGTCGACGCGCGCGAGGCGCTGATGTCGACCGGGGTGGGGGAGGGGCTGGCCCTGCCCCACGCCCGGACGCCTGCCGTGACCTCGACGGTCGCCACGCTCTGCACGCTCGCCGCGCCCGTCGACTGGGCCGCGCACGATGGGGCGCCCGTCGACCTCGTGCTCCTGTTCGCGGGGCCGGAGGCGTCCCGGGCGGCGCACGTCCGCCTGCTGGCCCACCTCTCGCGCCTGCTGAGCGCCGCCGACGCGCGGCGCCGGCTGGCGGCGGCCGAGACGCCCGAGGCGCTGGTCGAGTCGGTCGTCGCCCT
>CAXRFJ010000039.1:0-4383 GCA_964229475.1 Rubrivirga sp. | reverse complement strand
GGGGGGCGGTCCGGACCGCCCGCCGCGGCGCGGCGGCGGGGGAGGCTGGGGGCGGAAGGTCCTGCTGCGGGCGGGCGTCCGCCAGTGGGAACGGGCGGCCCCGGGGGTTTCGGCTGCGGCGCGCGGAGGTTGCGCCGGGGGGCGACGCCGCGCGGCGGTGCGATCTTGGGCGCATGAGCGAGTTCCCCTCCGACGAGCCCGAGGCGGCGGACGCCGAGGCGCCGCCCGGCGCGCGGGCCGAGGCCGGCCCGGCGGCGGAGCCCCCCCACGTCCCCGATGTCGTGGTGGGGTGGGTCCAGGCCGGGCCGCTCGACGACACGCAGCGCGACGCGTTCAACCGGGCCCGCGCGCTCGTCCGCGAGGCGCTCCAGCGCGAGCTCCCCGGCTTCGCGTGGTCGTTCCCGTTCCTCCGCCGCCGCGACCTCGCCACCGGCGGCGCCGAGGCCGAGCCGGTCGACCTCCTCGACGCCGGCGTCACGGAGCGCCGCGTGGCGGGGTGGGACTTCGCGCTCGTCGTGACCGCGGCCGACCTCCGCCCGCGCTACCGCCCGTTCGCGCTCGCGGCGCCGTCGCAGGCGCTCGACGCCGCGGCCCTCTCGCTGGCCCGGCTCGACCCCGGCGTCCGCGACTCCTCCCTGACCGACGCCGAGCGGGCCGAGCGGATGGGCCACCGGCTGGCGGCGCTCGCGCTCCACGCCTTCGGCCACCTCAACGGGCTCGACCACGAGGACCGCGAGGACGTCGTGATGTTCGCCCCGCGCTCGCCGTCCGACCTCGACCGCTCGGCGCTCGCGTTCACCGAGCCCAACCGGACCGAGATCGAGGCCGAGCTCATCGACGTCGCCGACCCGCGGCTGGAGGAGGAGACGGCGTTCGAGCGGCTCAGCGACGCCGCGTTCGTCGTCAAGGCCATCCTCCTCAACTGGGCCGACGTGGCCGACACGGTCCTCCAGATCCGGCCCTGGCGGTTCCCGTTCCAGCTCTCCAAACTCACGACGGCCGCGTTCTCCACGCTCGTCGTCCTCGTCATGACGGCCGAGGCGTGGGACCTCGGCACGCGCCAGCCGCTCGCGCTCGTCGGCGCGCTCTCGGCGGTCGCGATCGTCGGGACGAGCGCCTACCTCGTCCGCAAGCAGGGGCTGCTCGCGCGGCGCCACGGGCAGGCGCGGACGGAGCAGCAGGTGGTCCAGGCCGTCTCGATCCTCCTCGCGCTCGGCCTCGGCATGAGCACGACGTGGGGCCTCCTCTTCGGCACGACGCTCGTGCTGCGGACGCTCTTTTTCGACGCGCCGATCCTCGACGGCTGGGCGGCGTCGCTGGGCCACCCCGTCGGCCACGACGACGTCCTCGCGTTCGCCGGCTTCGTGGCCGCGCTGGGCCTCGGCGTCGGCGCGCTCGGCGGCAGCTTCGAGGACCAGACGTACTTCCGCCACGTGGCCTACGTGGACGAGGAGACGTGAGGGGGGCGGGACGGGGCATGGGGGATGGGGCACGGGGCGAGACCGTCGGAACGCGTCCGCTCCCCCCGGCGGGGGGAGGCCGGGTGGGGGGGGCCCGTCGGCGGCGCTGGGCGGCCGTGGTCCTCGGGCTCGGGTCCGTCGCCCTGGCGGCCTGCGGCGGCGACGGCGTCCAGACGGCCGGGACCTTCCGCGACGACGGCGTCTCGACGGCCGGCCCCTTCGACGACTCCGCCCGCCTCGGGACCGAGGCGGGCACTCCCGCGGCGGTCGACGGCGGCCTCTTCCCCGGGCTCGACGGCGGGGCGCTCGCGGCGGCGCTCGACCGCGACTACTCGCCAGACGGGACGCTCGGCTACGGCCGCGCGCGCGACGTGCTCTACGCGCACGAGCAGGAGACGGCGGGCGCACTCTGCGGCGTCTACTCCGCGTACTGCGTGATGCTGCCTCCGGGCGACCCCTCGGCCGAGGCGATGCGGCTCGGGATCAACGCCGAGCACGTCTGGCCGCAGTCGATGGGCGCGCGCGCCGAGCCGCTCCGGAGCGACCTCCACCACCTGTTCCCCGCGCGCGAGACGGTCAACTCGTCGCGCGGCAACCTCCCGTTCGGCGAGATCGACGACGACCGCGCCGACGCGTGGTACGCCCGCGACCGCAGCCAGTCGCGCCCGCCCGACGCCGACCGCGACGCGTGGGCCGAGCGCGGCGCCGGCCGCTTCGAGCCGCCGGAGGCGAAAAAGGGCGACGTGGCGCGCGCCGTGTTCTACGTCGTCGCGGTCTACCCCGAGCAGGCCGAGGCCGCCTTCTTCCGCGCCATGCGGGCGGACCTCCTGGCCTGGAACCGCCTCGACCCGCCCGACGCCGCCGAGCGCGCCCGGAGCGCCTGGGTCGCGGGGCTCCAGGGGACGGAGAACCCGTTCGTCCTCGACCCGTCGCTGGCGGACCGGCTGTGGGCCGACGGGGCCTCGTCCGTCCCGGCTCCCCCCGCCTCGGCGCAGAACCGCGAGGCCGACCCAGGCCGGTCGGCGGAGCCGAGCGCCGTGCTCCGGATCGCCGAGCTCCACTACGACAACGCGGGCGAGGACGCCGACGAGGGCGTCGAGGTGGCCGGCCCGCCGGGCACGGCGCTCGGCGGCTGGCGCCTCGTCCTCTACAACGGCGCCAACGGGCGGGCCTACGACGAGGTCGCGCTCTCGGGCACGCTGCCCGCCTCGGGCGCGGTGTGGACCGCCACGCCCGGCCTCCAGAACGGCTCGCCCGACGGCGTCGCGCTCGTCGGGCCGGACGGCGCCGTCGCCGAGTTCCTCAGCTACGAGGGCGCCTTCGAGGCGACCGACGGGCCGGCGTTCGGCCTTCGTTCGACCGACATCGGCACCGAGGAAGCCTCCGACACGCCGCGCGGCCAGTCGCTCCAGCGGACCGCCGGCGGCTGGCGGCTCGCCCCGGCGACGCCCGGCCGCTGAGGCTACTGCGGCAGGTACGGCTCCGGCACCGGCGGCGCGTCCCGCCGCCCGTCGAACATCCACGACACGATCCACCAGCGCGCCCCGTCCCACGCCAGCTGGATGCTGTTCACGCCGCGCCCGCCGACGGGCCCGTCCGCCGTCTGCCGCCACTCGTAGGTGCTCCAGACGTGGGCGACGGCGCCGTGCCGCTCGGTCCGCCGCGCGATCTCGTGCTCGAAGAAGCCCGCCTCGGCGATCCCGCCGCTCCGGGCGTGGTAGCCGGCAAGGTCCGTCGCCTCCAGCGTCGTCGCACCGTCGGCGTCGGTGCCGGGGATCAGGATGAGGGCGCCCGGGTGGTGAAGCGTGCTGTCGCGGGCCCAGTCGCGCGGCTGGCCGGCCGGGCCGGAGACGACCTCGTAGTAGGCCGCGACGATGCCGTCGATCGTCGACACGTCGGCGGGGTCGGCGGCGGGCGGGCGGACGCCGACCTGCGGTTGGGCCGAGACGGCCGGGATCAGGAGGGCGAGGGCGAGGAGGCGTCGCATCGGCGGGCGGGGGTCGGAGGAGAGAAGATGCCTCTCGGAGCGATCGGTGTCGAGCGGTCGACCGGCCCCGCCGGCCCGGACGCGGCGCTCAGGGCGTGCGGGGCACGGCCTTCAGCGTGATCGAGCCGGGCCCGCGGCCGGGCGCGGACGTGGGCGGCGTCGCGGCGGGCGCCTCCGTCGCAGGCTCGGCGACGGTGAAGTACTTCTCCTCGTGGAGGTGCCCCGGGTCGACGCCCGCGCGGCGGAGGATGCCGAGCGCGGCCTCGATCATGTTCGGGTTGCCGCAGGCGTAGCCCGCGACCTCCCCCGCCGGCCACCCGAGGCGGTCGAGGTGCTTGCGGAGGACGTCCTCGACCCGGCCCACCTCGCCGGCCCACGACGGGTCCGCCCACGGCCGGCTGACGGTCGGGACGCACGAGACCCAGCCCGCCTCCGCACACAGGGCCAGCTCGTCGCGGTACGGCCCGTGCTCGACCGCGTGGCTCGCGCCGTGGACGACGAGGAACTGGTGATCCGGAACGTCGGCGCCCGACTCGCGCGCGGCGGCGTGGGCGCGGATCATCGACAGGAACGGGGCGACGCCGGTCACGGTGCAGGCCATGACGTGGCGCGTCCGCTCGGCGTCGAGGAGGAACTGCCCGACGACCTTTTTCCGGACCCAGACCGTGTCGCCCGCGCGGAGCCGCCACAGCCCCGGCGTCAGCGCCCCGCCGTCGACGAGCTCCACGACGAGCTCGACGAGGGCCTCGTGCGGCGCCGAGACGACGGAGTAGGCCCGCTTGATGGGCCGGCCGGCGTCGCCCGGGGCGGCGAGCGTGACGTACTGGCCGGGCCGGAACGCGAGCGGCGTCGGCGGGCGGAGCCAGAAGACGGCGAGGTGGTCCGTGACGTCGAGCCGGCGCTCGACGGTCGCCGCCAAGTAACCGGGAGGCGGGG
>CAXRFJ010000038.1:0-2884 GCA_964229475.1 Rubrivirga sp. | reverse complement strand
TGGTCCTTGCCGGCCTGGCCGGGGTCCTGCGGGAGGTGGACCGTCACGCGCTTCCCGTCGGCCTCGGCCGTCTCGCGCATCTTCGCGCGCCACTGGGCCGCGTCCCACTGCCCGCGGACGACGTCGAGGACGTAGAACAGGCCGTCGACGCCGCGGCCGACCTTCGCGCCGACCGTCCAGTCGCCGGCGCCCTCGGTCCCGGCGAGGTCCCAGGCCCGGCAGACCGCGGCCATCTCGGGGAGCTCGTCGGCGTCGACGTGGCGGAGCTTGCCGACCTTGAACGTCGAGCCCTCCTTCGGGGTCGGGTTGCCCTGGAAGAGCGCCTCGAACGACCGGCCCATCTTGGCCTGGAGCGACCGGAGGAACGGGGCCGGCTTCTCCTCGGGCCAGAGCGCCTCGCCCTCGGCCCGCCCCAACGGGTCATCGAGGCCGGCCAGGGCGGGCAGGTTCACGAACTCCCACCCCTCCGGCTGGCGCGCCTGGATCCGCCCGATGAGGTCGTCCTCGTGCCACCGCGTCGCGATGACGATGACCCGGGTCCGCGGCCACATCCGCTGCTCGATCGACGTCGTCCACCAGTCCCACACGTTCTCGCGGATGACCTCGGACCGGGCCTCGGCCTCGGACTTGATCGGGTCGTCGCAGACGAGGAGCGAGATCGGGTTGACCCCGGTCGGGGCCGAGCCGACGCCGCGGCAGACGAGCCGCGTGCCGTTGGCGAACTCCCACTCGTCGAGGGCCGTGGCCGAGCTGGCCAGGATCCCCATCTCGCGCGCGAGCTCGCGGGCCGGGTAGCTCAGGTGCTTCTCGGCGAACCGCTGGCTGTAGCCCGTGAGGACGACGCTGTCGCCGGGGAACTTGTCGGACCAGTAGACGGGGAGCCGGCGCGAGACCGTGTCGCTCTTCGCGTGGCCCGGCGGCATGGAGAGGCAGAGCCGCTGGACGTCGCCGTCGACGAGCCGCTGGACGGCCTCGCAGATGTGGGCGATGTGGGCCGGGACGCCCCACTGGTCCGGGATCGTCGTCCGGTACCACTCGCCGTAGGGCGGGAGCGGGCGGGGCTCGCGCTCGGGACGGGCCCGGCGCGGCTCCCGAGGCGCCATGCCCCGGAGCTGGCGGTCGAGCCGCTGGAGGTCCTTGACGGCGGCGGGGATCGTCATCGGGCCCCCTCCGCCTCGGCGTCGCGGTCGCCGGAGCCGAAGAGGCTGGCGATGTACTGGAGCGCGGAGAGGTGGCCGAGCAGCGTGGCCACGTGGTCGTTGACGGCCCGGAGGCTCTCGGGGTTGGCCGCGTTGATCTCCTCGGCCTTCCGGACGATGATGTCGGAGGCCCTCCGGACCTGGCGCTCGCAGTACGACGCGAAGCTCTCGGCGCGCTCGTCGGCCGCGGCGTCGTCCTCGCCCTGGGCCTCCTTGATCGCGGCCGAGAATCGGCGGACAACTGCGGACAGTTTCGAGTCCGGGTCACGGACCTCCTCGCGGTAGCGCCGGAGCGTCCGGACCGTGATCCCGTACCGCTCCGCGGCGGAATCGTCGCCGTGGACGACCGAGTGGAGGACGGCCTCGGCGCGCTCGGAGTCGGACAACTGGCGGCGGCCCATCTACGCGGCGGCCACCTCACGCCGGCAGGTCCCGCAGATGCCCTCGATCGTGGCCTGGGCCACCTCGGGCCCGTGCTCGCGGACGTGGTCGGCGGCTTCGACGAGCGGGCCGGCCGCGGAGGCCGCGACGCCGTAGCGGCGGACGACGCCGGCGAACTCCTCGACGTCGTGCGGGCGCGTGGCCCAGACGGGGCCCCCGTGCTTGTAGAACTTCTCGACCCCGTACCGGTCGCGCTCGATCCCGCAGTGGTACAGCTCGTGCTCGACGAGGGCGAGGACGTCGGCCGGGCGGCCCGTCCGGAGGGCGTGCGAGACGAAGTGGGCGTCGAGCGTCACGACGAAGTCGGGGACGTCGCCGAACCAGCGGAGGAGCTGCTCCGTCCGGACGAGCTGCTGCCACGCGTCGCCGGTCGGCTTGCCGGTCTGGCACCGGCCGAGGACGCGCCGGCCCTTCTTCACGAGCGACTCGGTCGCCCAGAGGAAGCCGAGGCGCGGCTCCCACGTGCCGAGGTGGACGTGGTCGGGGTTGTGGAGCGTGCCGTCGGGGTCGAGGAGCACGTCGAGGACCCACGCCTCGACGTCGAGCGCCGGGGCGACCGTGGGCGGGGCGTCGAGGACCTCGCGCGGCGGGGCGGGGAAGGTGTCTGCGGACACGTCAGCTGGCGACGTAGACCTCGGTGGCGACCTCGGACTTGATGTAGAGGTCGTTCGGGCCGTCGTAGACGACCGTGTCGCCGTCGGCGTACGCGTCGCCGAACTCGTCGCCGGTCGGGGCCGGGCCGCCAGGGGCGACGCGGACGATGGTCATCTCGCGGAGGCCGGCCTCGGAGGCCCCGAAGCGGGGGCGGCTCGAGACCGTGCAGGACTCGCCGTCGTCGAGCTGCGCGAGCGGCGTCCAGGCGGTGGGGGGGACGGCGAGGGGGGGGTGGGCGGGCAGGGGCGCCTGGGGGGGGGGGTGTCGGCCTCGGCGTCGGGGCGGGCCCAGTCGTCGGGGACCGAGGCGAGGCAGAGGAGCGCGTCCTGGGGGCCCTGCTCCGCCAGCACGGCGTCGAGGTCGGCCCGGTCCGCGAACGGCGTCCCGTCGGGGCCGTCCTGGCGGACCTCCATGTCGGCGACGACGGCCTCGACGCGGGCCGAGAGCGCGGGCCAGTCGGTCAGGCCCTCCGGCGTGCGGGGGAACCGCTCGGGGTCGGGGAGCGCGGCGACCATCGCGGCGAGGGCCGGGACGCGGGCGGCGAGGGCCCCGTGGCGGGCGACGAGCGAGGGCGGGGCCTCGCCGTCGCG
>CAXRFJ010000037.1:0-9390 GCA_964229475.1 Rubrivirga sp. | reverse complement strand
AGGACCCCGAAGCCGGTCAGCATGATGAGGACCGCCGCGAAGATGGGGAGGACCTGGACGAGGTTGTACAGGACCGCGCTGCCGAGCGGTAACAGCCCCAGCAGCTGGAGGCTGTAGAGCGCGCCCAGCCCGATGAGGCCGATCCCCGAGGCCGTCTGGAGGTTCCAGAACCCGGCCTCCTTCTCCTCGAGCTCCTCCTCCTCGAGCTCCTGCTCGGCCATGAACGCGACGATGTCGTCGTCGGTGACGAGGCCGAACTCGTCGTCGTAGGCCTCGGTCTCGGGCGTGCGGCCGCGGCTTCGGGAGCGGGTGGACATGGGGGCCGGAGGGTGATGCGCCAACCTACGTCACGGCCCGCGGCACAGTTGCGGGCGGGGGAGCGGCCGGCGGGCGCGGGACGTTCGACGCAAGTTCCCCCGCCTCGGCGTTCCCGAGGCCCCACCTTCCCCCGTCCATCCGTCCACCCGCCCCATGTCCGACCGCCCGATCCGCGTCCTCTTCGTCTGCCTCGGCAACATCTGCCGGAGCCCGCTCGCCGAAGGCCTCTTCCAGCAGAAGGTGACCGAGGCCGGCCTGGCCGGCCGCGTCGTCGTCGACTCGGCCGGGACCGGCGGGTGGCACGTCGGCGCGCCGCCGGACCGCCGGATGAGCGCGACCGCCGCCGAGCGCGGCATCGACCTCTCGGCGCTGAAGGCCCGCCAACTCGAGCGGGCCGACCTCGACGAGTTCGACCACGTGTTCGTCATGGACAAGTCGAACCTCCACGACACGCTCGCGCTCGACCCCGACGGCGACCACGGCACGCGCGTCCGCCTCTTCCGCGAGTTCGACCCCGAGCCCGGCGACTTCCAGGTGCCCGACCCGTACTACGGCGGCCCCGAGGGCTTCGACCGCGTCTACGATATCGTCGACCGGACGACGGACGCCATCCTCGGCCGGCTGGCGGAGGTCTACGGCTGGACCGACGCGGGCTGAGCTGGTCCGGGGCGGACACCGCCCGGGCGACGCGCGTAGGCGGATGAGCACTCCCCCGCGCGCTCATGGCTCCCGACCTCCCCGCCCCCGTTCGAGACACCGTCACCGCCGCCGCCGGCGCGCCCCAGAGGGCCCAGCCGGTCGGGGGCGGCGACGTGTCACGGGCGGCGCGCGTCGAGACGAGCGCCGGCGCCGTGTTCGCGAAGTGGGCGGAGGGCGAGGCCGGACAGACGTACGCCGCCGAGGCCGAGGGGCTGGCGGCGCTCGCCGCCGTGGCCGGGCCCGACCTCGTGGTGCCGGCCCCGCTCGCCACACGCGCGCCCGACGCCGACGGCCCGGGCGTGCTCGTGCTCCCCTGGATCGAGGGGGGGCACCCGACCGTGGTCGGCTGGCGGCGCTTCGGGGCGGCCCTCGCTGCGCTCCACCGCGCCGAGGCGCCGGGCGCCGGGTACGGGTGGGACGCGGACAACTGGATCGGGAGCAAGCCGCAACGGAACGGGTGGCGCACGTCGTGGCCGGCGTTCGTCGGCGAGCACCGGCTCCGTACGCAGGCCGAGACGGTCCGCCAGCGCGGGGCGTGGGACGCGGCCTGGGACGGGTGGCTCGACGGCCTCGTTCGCCGGCTCCCGGAGCTCCTTCCCGAGCGCCCCCCGCGGTCGCTCCTCCACGGCGACCTCTGGGCGGGCAACGCCGTGCCCACGGCCGACGGGCGGTTCGCGCTCATCGACCCGGCCGTGTCCGTCGGGCACCGCGAGGCGGACCTCGCCATGACCGAGCTGTTCGGGGGCTTCGACGCCGCGTTCTACGAGGCGTACCGGGACGCGTGGCCTCTCGAGCCGGGCTACGCGACGCGGCGCGAGGTCTACAACCTGTTCCACCTCATCAACCATCTGACGCACGGGGCCGGCTACCGTGTGCCCGTCGAGCGGACGCTCCGGCGGCTCGGGGGCTGAGCCGCGACGCGCGTCTCGTGGGATCACACGATATGTGTATAGGGATAGCGGGCTGTCACTGTCCGTTGTAGTATTGGCCGCCTATTCCTTGGCTGGCTATGGCTCTTTTGCTCGCATCCACTGACGGCACCGTGCGATTTTGGCATCGCAGCCCGGTCGGGGCGCCCGACCCCGCGGACGCGATGAAGGCGGAGGACCCCCTCGACCTCGACTGGTCCGGGCCGCTGCTGGCCGTCGTCGCCACCGTGTGGCGGGCGGGGGCGGCCCTGGGCCGCAGGCTGGCCGGCGTCCGGCGCCCCCCGCAGGACACGCGGGCCTGACCACCGGACGCGGACTCGCCCATGCTGCCCTCCCTCGGTGCCCGTCGGCTAAAGGCCGCCCTTCGCTCCCTCACCCGCCGGGTCCGCCCACGGACGGGGGACCCCGCTCCGGACCCCGCCGTCTTGCGGCGGGCGCTCGTCGAGCGGTACGCCTCGGCTCCGGCCCCGTCGCAGTCGTTCCCCTTGCACGGGACCCCCGGCTGCGTCGCCGTCGACGAGGGCGGGCTGGTGCTCCACGTCGGCGAAGGCCCCCCAGACTTCCGCCGGGTGCCGTGGGCGGACGTGCGGCACCTGCTCCCGGTCCAGGGGGGTGGCGTCCACATCCACGTGGCCCACGTCGGGGTGGTCAAGGCGACGGGGCGCGTGGCGGGGGAGGCGCTCCGAGCTCGCGGCCCGGCCCCCCGCTAGGTCCCTCGCCGGCCCGAGGGGTGAGGAAATCCCGCGCGATCTCGTCCGGGGCACGCGTCGGGGCCCCCGCGGCCCGATGTTGAGGGTGGACCCGACCCCACCACCCGTGCGCATCTTCGCCGCCGCCCTCCTCGGGGGGCTCCTCGCCGCTGCCGCCCCCGCCCAGACGCCGGTCTTCCCCGGCCTCACCGGCGAGCAACTGCTCGACTCGCTCCGCGCGAACTACACGCCCGCCCGGACGATCGGCTACGGCCCGGCCCGGGACCGGCTGTACCAGTACGAGCAGGACACCGACGGCGCGCTGTGCGGCGTCTACACCGGCTACTGCATCCAGCTCACGCCCGGCCAGGACCCGTCGTCCGAGGCGGACTCGAAGGGGATCAACGCCGAGCACACGTGGCCCCAGTCGTTCGGCGCGGGCGACGAGCCGGCCCAGTCGGACATGCACAACCTGTTCCCGGCGAAGGCCAACGTGAACTCGGCCCGCGGCAACAAGCCGTTCGGCGAGATCCCGGACGCCCAGACCACGACGTGGTACCGCGACGCCACCGCGCAGTCGTCCATCCCGACCGTCGCGCTCGACGAGTGGAGCGAGGACCGGTCGGGCCGGTTCGAGCCGCGCGAGGACCACAAGGGCAACGCGGCCCGCGCCGTGTTCTACTTCTACACGATCTACCCCGACGTCATCACGAGCGCCGGCGACGCCTTTTTCGAGGGGATGCGGCTCGACCTCGTCAGCTGGAACGACATGGACCCGGCCGACGACGCGGAGCGCGCGCGGAGCGCGTGGATCGCCTCGCCGTGGCAGGGGACCGAGAACCCGTTCGTCCTCGACGAGACGCTCGCGCGGCGGGCCTACGCCCCGGAGACGGTCGACGCCGAGGCCGGCCCGGGCGCGCTGGCCGTCCGCCTCTACCCGAACCCCGGCGTCGGCCGCGTCGTGATCGAGGCGGAGGGGGCGCGCGAGCTGCGGGCCGAGGTCGTCGACCTGCTCGGCCGGCGGGTCCACCGCGCGGCGGCCGCTCCGGGGGCGGGCCGGCTGGCGCTCGACCTCGGCGACGCCCCCGCCGGCGTCTACGTGGTCCGGATCGTCGCCGACGGCGCGGCGGCGACGCGGCGCGTCACCCTCGTCCGGTGATCCCGGGGCCGGCCCGTTCGTGGCCGGTTCAGAGTAGGTTCCGCGGCATGTCCCGACGCTTCCGTTCGCTGTCCCGGTGGGCCGGGCTCGCCCTGCTGGCGGGCCTCGCCGTCCGCGGCGCGCCGGCGCAGGACGGGGCGGACCTCTCGCCCGTGGGCCTCGACCTCGTGCGCCCGCTCGTGGAGGAGGGCCGGTGGGTCTGGCTCGGCGACAGCTTCTCCGTGCCGACCCTCAACCGGGTCCCCGTGGGCACGCTGCTGACGTGGCCCCTCGGCCGGATCGGGGCCGTCTCGTTCGGGGCGCGCTCTCAGCTCGGCCGCCTCGACCCGTCCGGGGCCGGCGGGCGGCTGGTCGCTCCGGAGGACGGGTACCTCCTCGCGCGGGGCACGGCCGAGGAGCGGGGCATGGGCCTGCCGGTGTACCGGGTCGCCGAGTGGGACCTCCCCGAGGGCGGCTCCGACCTGGGGACGCTCGACCTCCGCCTCAGCCTGCTCGCCGACGGATCGGCCGGGGCCCGGGGGCAGGCGCTCGTCGGGGCCGCCGTGCGGCCGGTCCTCTACGGCCACGGGAAGGTCGAGGCGACGGGCAGCGTGGTGGTGGGCGGGACGCCGAGCCCCGTCCCGATCCGCGGGTTCTCGCTCGGCGAGGCCACGCCGGTCGCGCGCGCCGACGTGATGCTACCGGTCCGGGCGAGCCTCCAGTCGGGGGGCTACGTCCACGTGGCCGGGTCGGTGGTGGCGGGGGCGCCCGGCCACTACGCCCAGTTCCTGGGCGACACGTCGTGGAGCTACTGGGGCTTCGCGCAGGACGCCTTGCCGGCCCTGCCCGACTCCGTCAAGCGGTTCCGCACCACCGAGCTCGCGTCGTTCCTGCTGGCGACGACGCTCGACCCGGAGCAGGAGGCCGTCGCGGTCCTCTACCTCGCGCCCGAGTACCGGGGCCGCGACGAGCTGCGGACGACGATCACGGCGGCCGTCGCCCGGATCCGGACCGCGTTCACCGCCGTCGGGCTCGACGAGCCGGTCGTCCTCTTGCTCCACCCGCACGCCGTCGAGAGCGAGTACGTCAACACGCCCGAGCGGAACGAGCGGGCGGGCGTCGTGATGCGCGAGATCGCCCTGGCGGACCCGCGCGTGGCCTTTTTCTCGCTCTACGAGGCGACCTCGGGCGTCGTGTTCGACGGCCGCCAGGCGGCGCGGTCGTGGCTCCGCGACTCGGGGCGCGTGGCGCTCTCGTACGGGGTCCACACGGCCGGGCAGGCCGGCCCGCTCCGTCTCATCGCCGACCACCAGGCCAACCTGCTCGACGACGCCAGGCTCCACCCCACCGAGGTCGGGGCGGCCTTCTTCTCGGCGCTCCTCTACGAGGGGATCACCGGACAGCCCGTCTCGACCGAGCCGCCGCCCGAGGACGACGAGGAGCCGGCGTTCCGCCTCGCGCCCAACCCGGTCCGGCCGGGGGGGCGGGTGGGAGGCGCCGTCCCCTGGACCCCGGTGTACGACGTGCTCGGCCGCCGCATCGCGAGGGCCGACGGCGCGGGGACGTTCGAGGCGCCGCGGGCCCCCGGCGTCTACCTCGTCGGCGGGCGACGGCTGGTGGTCCGATAGGCCCGCCTCGGTGCCGAGGAGGACGGGGGCGGTTCAGGCCGCGGCCGGGAGCGCGTCGAGCGAGAACGCCTCGAGCGTGTCGAGGACCACGTCGGCTTCGCGGAGCTGGTCGGCGTCGTAGCGGCCCGTCGCCACGGCGACGACGGCGGCGCCGGCGGCCCGGGCGCACGCGATGTCGCGCGGCGTGTCGCCGATGACGACGAGCTCGGCCGTGCTCACCTCGCGGCCGTAGCGCGCCGAGGCGCGGCGGGCGGCGACGGCCGGGAGCTCGTTCCGGTCGTGGTGGTCGCTGCCGAAGGCGCCGAACGGGAGCTCGGCCTCGCCCAGCCCGATCCGACCCACCTTGGCGTAGGCGAGCGGCTCGAGGTTGCCCGTGAGCATCCCGAGCTCGGCGCCGTCGTCGGCCAGGCGGCGGACGAGGCCGACGGCGCCGGGGAGCGCCTCGACGGTCGCCTCCGGGAGGTTCTGCGCCATCTCGCGGGCGTAGAGCTCGCCGAACCGGTCGGCCTGCTCGGCCGTCACGCCGAGCCCGCAGCGCTGCGCCGCCTCCAGGACCTCGCGGAAGATCTGGCGGTCGGTCTTGCCCGAGAACGTGATGTCGGAAAAGTCGAACGTCTCGCCGGCGAGGGCTACGAGGGCCGCGTTCACGGACCGCCGCCCGACGCCGTGCGACTGGAGCAGCGTGCCGTCGATGTCGAAGAGGAGGACGGGCATCTGGGGTTCGGCGGGTTCGAAAGGGTCAGCGAGTTACGCAGGTTCGTCGGCACGGGGCAGGGGAGGCCCCTGAAAGGCCGGGAGTTCATGGAAAGAGAACCCGCCCCACTCGCTCGACCCTCCAACCTGCTCAACCCCTCGCGCTGACAAACCCCCGGCACGCCCCCGGCGTTAGCCTCCCCCGACCGACTCCGCCCGACCCGACGATGGCCGACCAGCCCTCCCTCTTCGACGCCGCCGACCCGACGCCCGAGGCCGACGTGGCCGTCTCGCTCCCCGACGACCTCGACGACCCGCTCGCGGCCGTCGAAAGCGACGACGCCCGCGAGACCCTCTTCCTCGCCGACGCGATGGCCCTCGCCTACCGGGCCTTCTTCTCGATGAAGAACGCGACGCTCAACGCGCCCGACGGGACCGACACGCGGACGCTCTACGGCTTCACGAGCGCCCTCCTCAAGCTCCTCGAGGACCACCAGCCCGAGCACATCGCCGTCGTGTTCGACAAGATCGGCGGCAAGCCGACCTTCCGCGACCAGCTCTACGACGAGTACAAGGCGCACCGGCCGCCGATGCCGCCCGAGATCAAGAGCAACATCCCGCTCCTCCGCCGGCTCGTCGAGGCCTTCGACATCCCGGTCCTCGAGGTCGAGGGCGTCGAGGCCGACGACGTGATCGGGACGCTCGCCAAGCGGGCCGAGGACGAGGGCGTCGACGCCGTCATCTTCTCGGCCGACAAGGACTTCCGCCAGCTCCTCTCCGACCGCGTCTCGATGCTCCGGCCGCCCTACATGGGCGAGACGTTCGACCGCGAGACGCCGGAGACCTTCCGCGAGAAGTACGGCGGGCTCGAGCCCCGGATGTTCATCGACATCCTCGCGCTCATGGGCGACTCGTCGGACAACGTGCCAGGCGTGCCGGGCATCGGCGAGAAGACGGCCATCAAGCTCCTCGACGAGTACGGCTCGGTCGAGTCGCTCATCGAGCACGCCGCGGACCTCAAGGGCAAGCGCGCCCGCGAGGGGATGACCGAGCACGCCGAGGACGCGATCCTCTCCAAGAAGCTGGTCACGATCCGCTGCGACGTCCCGCTCGACCTCGACTGGCACACGCTCCGCCGCACCGACCCCGACCTCGACGAGATCGACGCCCTGTTCGACGACGTCGGCTTCGGGTCGCGGCTCCGGACCCGGGTTCGCGACTACGCCGCCGGGCGCGCCCGGACGCGGGCCGACGGGAAGCCGGGCAAGGCGTTCACGACGCTCCCCGAGGACGACCCGTCGCTCTCGTTCGACTTCGGCCCGTACACGCCGGTCACGGCCCTCGACGAGGACGCCATCGACTACACGACGGTCTACGAGAAGGCCGACCTCGACGCGGCCACGGAGCTGGTCGAGAGGGCCGATCGGCTGTCGTTCGACACCGAGACGACGTCGACCGACCCGATGCACGCCCGCCTCGTGGGCGTGGCGCTGGCCGAGCGCGAGAAGCACGCGGTCTACCTCCCGACGCCGCTCCCCGACGGGACGCCCGAGGCGGAGGCCCTCGACGCGATCCGCGCCGCGCTCGAGAACCCCGACCTCCCGAAGGTCGGGCACAACGTGAAGTACGACCTCGAAGTGCTGGCCCGGCACGGCGTCACGGTCCGCGGCGAGATCTTCGACACGATGGTGGCCCACTACCTCCTCAACCCCGAGGCGAGCCACAAGATGGACGACGTCGCGTCCTTCCACCTGAACTACCGGCCGCAGCCGATCACCGACCTCATCGGGACGGGCAAGGGCGCGATCACGATGGACCAGGTGCCGGTCGAGGACGTCGGCCCGTACGCCTGCGAGGACGCCGACGTCACGCTCCGCCTCGTCCCCGTGCTCACCGAGGCGCTCCAGGCCGTCGACGGCGGCGAGGGCCGGCTGCTCCAGATCGCCGAGACCATCGAGTTCCCGCTCGTCCCGGTCCTCGCCGCCATGGAGATGACGGGCGTGAAGGTGGACGAGGGCGTGCTCGCCGAGATCCGCGAGGGGCTCGAGGCGCAGATGGCCGACCTCGAGACGCAGATCTATGAGCAGGCCGGCCGCGAGTTCACGATCGGCTCGCCCAAGCAGATCGGCGAGGTCCTCTTCAACGACCCTCCGACGGACGAGGACCACCAGGCCTACCAGACCTGGCTCCAGGACATGAAGGACTACGAGGCCGGCGAGACGGCCGACGGCGAGAAGCCGAAGACCAAGAAGCTCCTCGCCGAGGAGGCGCCGACGTTCGGGCTCGGCCTCCAGCCGCTCGGCAAGACGCGGACCGGCCAGCCGAAGACCGACGAGCGCGTCCTGAGCGAGCTCGCCCAGGAGCACGCGCTCCCGGCCCTCATCCTCGACTGGCGGCAGGTCTCCAAGCTCAAGAGCACCTACGTCGACAAGCTCCCGGAGCTGATCCACCCCGACACGGGCCGCGTCCACACCGACTTCAACCAGACCATCACGGCGACCGGCCGGCTGTCGTCGTCGAACCCGAACCTCCAGAACATCCCGATCCGGACCGACCTCGGGAAGGAGATCCGGAAGGCGTTCGTCGCCGAGCCCGGCCACGTCCTGATGGCGGCCGACTACGCGCAGATCGAGCTCCGCATCATCGCCCACATGTCGGGCGACCCGGAGCTCGTGAAGGCGTTCGCCGAGAACAAGGACATCCACACGGCCACGGCCGCCCGCGTGTTCGACGTGGACTACGACGACGTCACGCGGGCCCAGCGCGACCGCGTCAAGCAGGTCAACTACGGCATCCCGTACGGCATCTCGGCCTTCGGGCTCGCTCAGCGGCTCCGGATCGGCAACAAGGAGGCGCAGACGCTCATCGACCAGTACCGGCAGTCGTACCCGCAGGTCATCCGGTTTTTGGATGGGCTGATGGAGGAGGCCCGCGACCGGGGCTACGTCGAGACGCTCCTCGGGCGCCGCCGCTACGTCCCGCAGATCACGTCCCGCAACCCGAACGACCGGGCCTACGCCGAGCGGATCGCCGTGAACATGCCGATCCAGGGCACGCAGGCGGACATGATCAAGATCGCGATGATCGCCATCCACGATGGGCTGGCGGCCGTCTCGGAGGGCGCCCGGATGATCCTGCAGGTCCACGACGAGCTGGTCTTCGAGGTGCCCGAGGGCGACGTCGAGGCGGTCTCCCAGTTCGTGTCGGAGCAGATGAAGGCCGCGCTCCCGCTCGGCGACGTGCCCATCGTGGTCGAGGTCGGCGTGGCCGACAACTGGCTCGACGCGCACTGATCC
>CAXRFJ010000036.1:0-8734 GCA_964229475.1 Rubrivirga sp. | reverse complement strand
AGGGGCGGGGGTGGAAGGTACGAGGGCCCGGGCCGGGCCCGGCCGCCGGCGGCCGGCCGGAAGGGCTCTCGGTCTCTTCACGCTGTCTCCCTCTAAGGTGGGATCGGGAACGGCCTTAACCTCTTGAGGAGCGAGGCCATCCCGCCGGGAGGGTCGCAGCCGGCCCCCGCCTGGGGGACGCCCCGGTGCCTTGACAGGGTTTTCCAGGCCCGTCTATATTCGCTCCGTCGCCTTAACACGCCCTTTACCGATCGCCCACCCGCTCAGGTTGATACCGTCCTCCATTCGTCAGGACTCCCAGCCGAGCGTGCGTGGGCACGCGAGGGCGACGCGCGACCGTGGGGTCGCACGGGCCGTTCGGTCGGCCCACGACCCAGACCCGGGGCTTAGGACTCGTCCCGGACGCCCCACAGCCCCGGCCCTCGGGTCACGGCATCACCCGACCGGCGTCTCTTGACGCACTTCCAATCCCGGGCCACCGGCGCCCGGGCTCACACACCACCCTTCAGGAGGTAGCAATGTTTCGTTCACTGAGCACCGCCGTGCTCTTGCTGCTGTTCGCGCTGCCCGGCGTGGCGATCGCGCAGAACACCGGCAAGATCTCCGGGCGCGTGACGGACGCCGACACCGGCGATCCCCTCATCGGCGCCAACGTGTATCTCGCCGACATCCAGCGCGGCGCGGCCACGGACATCGACGGCAACTACACCATCCTCGGCATCCCCGTCGGTCAGTACGACGTCCAGTACTCGTACACGGGCTACCAGGCCCAGACGATCACGGAGGTCGAGATCTCGCAGGGTCGGACCCGCGTGGTCGACGTCGAGCTCGCGTCCGAGTCGCTGGGCGAGGTCGTCGTCGAGTACGAGCGGCCCCTCATCCAGCAGGACGCCATCGGCGTGCCGAAGGTCGTGACCGGCGAGGACATTCAGAACCTCCCCGTCCGCGGCGTCGAGAGCGTGGCCTCGATCCAGGCCGGCGTCGTCTCCAACGACGGGTCCGGGACCCTCAACATCCGCGGCGGCCGCGGTGAGGAGGTCACGTACTACATCGACGGCGTGAAGGTGATCGGCGGGTCCACGGGCCGCGCCATCCCGCAGCAGGCCATCGCCGAGCAGGAGATGCTCATCGGCACGATCCCGCCGCAGTACGGCGACGCGACGGCCGGCATCATCTCGATCTCGACGCGGTCCGGCGGCAACAACTTCTTCGGCTCGCTCGAGGCCATCACGTCGACCGGCCTCGACTCGTACGGCTACAACCTCGGCGCGCTCACGCTCGGCGGCCCGCTCGTGAAGAACTTCGCGAGCTTCTTTGTGTCCGTCCAGGGGACGTACGCCGAGGACAACTCGCCCTACGCGCTCGAGACGCTCCAGCTGAACGACGACGTCTACAACGCGATCCAGCAGTCGCCCCAGGTCGTCCGCGTCGACCGCGCCGGCTTCGGCGACGCGGCCCCGTCCGGGACGCTCTTCACCGACGATGACTTCTACTACGTCGGGATCCCGGCGTCGCTCGACCCCTCGATCGACTTCGACCCGGAGGATCCGGAGGCCACCCTCTCGTTCACGGACGCGGAGCTGGCCGAGGCCCTCGGCATCGACGAGGCGCTCATCCTGGGCAGCCCGTTCCTGTCGTACGACCTGTTCTCGGACGACTCCCAGTTCTTCACGCGGGCCGGCAAGGACGACCCGTACACGCAGATCGCGACCTCGGGCAACCTCGAGTTCCGCCCGGTCACCGGCGTGAACCTCCGCGTCGGCGGGGCCTACACGTATGACGAGGACCGCAACTTCTCGTTCGACCGGTCCTACTTCAACCGCGACCGGTTCTCGACGACGAAGGACGAGGTGGCCCGCGGGTACGTCTCGCTCCGCCAGGTCCTCTCGAACACGGCGTTCTACCAGATCCAGGCCGAGTACTCCAACCGGTTCCAGAACTCGTTCCCGGACGAGTTCGGCGACGACATCACCGAGATCATCAACTACGGCGACGTCGGCGCGGAGCAGAACGCGGTCGCCCGCCGGTACTACAATTACAACGCGAACACCGGCGTCTACACGCCGACGTTCCTCGACGGCGCCATCGCGCCGGTCGGCGCGAACCAGGGCATCGGCTTCTCCGCCCCGGGCACGCCTCTGACGAACTACTCGAAGTTCAGCCAGGACCAGTTCCGCGTCTTCGGCTCGGCCCAGACGCAGGTCGGCGTCCACGAGCTCTCCTTCGGGGGTGAGTACGAGACGCAGACCCAGCGCTCCTGGTCGATCGGCGGCGCCTTCGCGCGCTCGCTGGCCCGCTGCTACGACGACGGCGACGTCGACCTCCCGTGCGTCGACTCCGACGGCGACGGCGAGGCCGACGCCGGCGTGACGAGCTACGAGCAGCTCCCGTTCAACGTGGGCGGCGGCTTCCGCAACCCGCGCGGCAACGTCCGCTACTACGGCTACGACTACCTCGGCCTCAACGAGGTCGACTCGGACGACGTCAACGCGTACGTCAGCAACGAGAGCCGGAACGTGGCCCCGTACAAGCCGCTCTACTACGGTGGCTACGTCCGGGACCGCATCGAGTACCGCGACCTCGTCCTCGACCTCGGGCTCCGGCTCGACGTGTTCGACAACAACACGCGCGTGCTCCGCGACCCGTTCGCGCTCGTCGACATCTACCGCGTCGACGACGTGCTCTCGGGCGTCCAGGGGATCAACCCGATCAACAACCTCCCGTCCAACATCGAGGGCGACTACGCCGTCTACGTGAACGGGCAGGACGTCGTGGGCTACCGCGACCTGAACGGCCAGTTCTACAACGCGCTCGGCGCCGAGGTGCAGCCGGACCGCGTCCTCTCGACGCTCGGCGGCACGCCGGCCATCGACGAGGCCTCGGGCGGCCAGCTCACGGTCGACGCCTTCCGCGACTACGAGCCGCAGCTGACGGTCATGCCGCGCATCGGCGTGACGTTCCCGGTCACCAACCGGGCCCTGTTCTTCGCGTCCTACAACGTGACGAGCCAGCGCCCGAGCGAGAACGCGTTCGCCTCGATCCAGGACTTCGCCTACGCCTCGGAGAGCGGCGGCACCCTGAACAACGCGGACCTCAAGCCGGAGACGACGACCCAGTACGAGCTCGGCTTCCGCCAGGCGATCCTCGACCGGGCCGCCCTCACGATCTCGGGCTTCTACCGGACCCAGCGCAACAAGATCACGCTGCGGACCTTCAACCAGGCCTACCCCTCGGGCTACACGGCCTACACGAACCAGGACTTCAGCACGACCAAGGGCGTCGAGTTCGCCTTCGACCTCCGCCGGACGCGCAACCTCCAGGTCAACGCCAACTACACCCTCCAGTTCGCCGAGGGGACCGGCTCCGACTCCCAGTCGGCCAACCTCCTCTCGTTCCGGACCACGAGCTTCATCTTCCCGGAGACGCTCTCGCCGCTCTCGTACGACCAGCGGCACAACGTGAACGTCTCGGTGGACTACCGGCTCGGCCAGGGTGAGGGCCCGATGATCGGCGGCGTTCGTCCGTTCGCCGGCTTCGGTCTCAACCTCCTCGGCGTGTTCAAGAGCGGCAACCGCTACACGCAGCTCGACGAGGGCGCCTTCACCTCGGATTACGCCCAGAACATCGGCCTCGCCATCACGGGCTCGCCGAACGAGGTCGTCATCCCGCCGACGACCCGCGTCGACCTCAAGGTCGACCGCGGCTTCAACCTCGGCGGGGCCAACCTCCGCGGCTACGTCTGGGTCCAGAACCTCCTCGACTCGGACGGCGTGGTCGGCGTCTATCGGACGACGGGCAACCCGGACACCGACGGGTACCTGTCCACGGACCCCGACGTCATCGCCAACCTGGGCAGCCAGATCCAGCGTGACGCGTACCGCTTCCTGTACTCGCAGTACGTGGGCGGCCCGGTCACCCCGGGTGGCTACAAGACCTCCAGCGGCAGCTTCTACAGCCCGCCGCGCCGGATCCGTCTCGGCGTGACGCTCGACTTCTAGACCACCCCCGAGTTCGTCCCGCCCGCGGCCCGCTTCGGCGCCCGCGGGCGGGGCTCCGGTCCCCGACCCCGATCTCTTCCTGAACATGACTACCCTTACCACCCTCGCTCGCCGAACGGTCGTGGCCCTCCTGGGCGCCGTCCTTCTTTCGGCGAACGTCAGCGCCCAGAAGGTGCTCCCCGAGGGGTTTGACGCCCCGCCCGCGCAGCTGAGCGCGGAGGCCGCCGCGGCCACGGCCGCGGCCGGCGCCGCCGAGTGCTCGCTCGGTGCCGCCGACGTCGACCTCAACATCAACAACGTCCGGGCCAAGATGTACAACATCGGCGGCCTGTTCTGGCGCGGCGGCGGCGCCCAGTACGAGGTGCCGTACAACCCGGACTCCCCGACCCCGGGCCCCGGCTCGATCTTCGCGTCCGGCATCTGGATCGCCGGCCTCCAGGACGGCAACGAGAGCGACCTCCGCTTCGCCGGCGCCACCTACAGCAACTGGGAGTTCTGGCCCGGCCCGCTCGACGAGAACGGCCAGACCACGACCCAGCGCTGCGCCAACTTCGACAAGCTCTGGCGCGTCAACCTGACGGACCTCCAGGACTACACCGCCAACGGCGCGACGTCCACGACCAACCAGGACCTCATCACGTGGCCCATCGCGCAGGGCGCCCCGTACTTCCTCGACACCAACGGGAACGACAAGCGCGACCCGAACGAGCCGCGCCTCGAGCTCGACGCCGGTGACGAGGGGTACAGCATCACGCGCGGCGGCGGTGCCACCCTCGACCTGGCGGCCGGCTACCGGCCCGACCTCATCGGCGACCAGGCCGTCTGGTGGGTCATGAACGACAACGGCAACACCCACGGGTGGAGTGGCAAGGCGCCGCTCCAGGTCGAGGTGCGCGCCCACGCGTTCGCCTTCGCCACGGCCGACGCCCTCAACAACACGACGTTCTACCGCTACCAGTTCATCTCGCGGAACTCGGGGAACATCGAGGGCACGTACATCTCGCTCTGGTCGGACCCGGACCTCGGGCAGTACACCGACGACTACGTCGGCAGTGACCCGGCCCTCGGCCTCGGCTTCGTCTACAACGGCGACAACAACGACGAGGGCGCGGCCGGCTACGGCTCGCTCCCGCCGGCCCTCGGCTACGACTTCTTCCAGGGCCCGCTCGTCGGCAACGGCCCGGGCTCGGGCTTCAACGACGGCGTCGACAACGACGGCGACGGCGAGATCGACGAGGAGAACGAGCGGCTCCAGGTCGAGACGTTCTACTACTTCACCAACCAGGGCGGCCCGACGGGCGACCCGGCCTCCAGCGAGGACCGCGGCGTCGTGTCGTACCGCCTCATGCAGGCCCTCTGGAAGGACGGCGTCCCGTTCACCCGCGGTGGCGACGGCTACAACCCGGGGAGCACGGACTTCACCAACTTCGCCTTCCCGGACGACCCGCCGAACTACTGGTCGGAGTACAACTCGAACGGCCTCGGCCGGGCGAACCTCCCCGACGACCGCCGCTTCGGCGTCGTGACCGGCCCGTTCACCTTCAAGCCGGGTGACGTCCAGGAGCTGGTGTTCGGCATCGTGTGGGCCCAGGCCCCGCAGGCCTGCGCGGCCACGGCCACGCCCCAGATCGCCTCGCTCCAGCAGCTGAAGTTCGACGACATCACCGTCCAGGGCGCCTTCAACGCCGACTTCAACCTCCCGAGCCCGCCGCCGGCCGTCACGGTCCGCGCCAGCGCGCTCGATCAGGAGATCGTCCTCCAGTGGGACAGCGTGACGGGCGACAACAACGACATCTTCAGCTACGAGGTCGAGAGCCCGTTCGCGCTCAACAGCGCCGCGGACCGGACCTACAACTTCGAAGGGTTCAAGATCTTCCAGTACCGGGACGCTCAGGACACGGAGGGCACCCTCATCGGGACCTACGACCTGAACAACTCGATCACGACGGTCGTCGACGACGGCCTCGACTGCGCCACGGGTGCCATCGTGAACAACGTGGTGGCCCAGGGCAACAACAGCGGGACGGCGACGAACACGCCGACCTCGCTCCTGATCCAGAACGACGCCTACACGGGCAACGAGCTCCGGAACAACACGACGTACTACTTCGGCGTCCAGCCGTACGCGTTCAACGACGCCTCGTCGCCCAACCGGATCTTCTCCGCCCCGGTCACCCGCGTCTCGGTCCGCCCGTCGCAGCTGGCGGCCCGGAACGACGGCACGGTCCTCCAGACCTCGGCCGGCACGTCGCTCGACGTCCAGGCGGCCGACGGCAACGTCGGCGGCGGCGTCATCACGGCTCGCGTCGTGGACCCGACGCAGATCACCGGCGACACCTACCGCGTCGAGTTCTTCACCTCGACCGACGCTGAGGACCACGAGTTCACGAACTACAACATCGTGAACTCGACGACCGGCCAGGTCATCCTCGACGGCGCCGCCTACTTCGCGGCGAACGGCGTCCCGCTCCCGCAGATGACCGACGTGGCCCGCGCCGACGGCCTGGCCTTCGACGTCCAGGGCCCGGACCCCGGCCCGCTCTTCCCGGGCGGTACGAACGCGTTCGTCGAGGTCGTCGGCCCCGGCGGCTTCGACCCGTGCGGCCCCGGTGCCGGTTCGACGGGCGGCTGCCCGCTCGGCAACAACATCTACGGCTCGTTCAACTCGACGTTCGCCTACATCGGGTACCACAGCGGTGACGGCCCGGAGTTCAGCATCGGCGGCTTCGCCCCGAACGACTTCGAGATCCGGTTCACCGAGGAGGGCTCGTACGGCTACTACGCCTTCTCGACGGGCAACCTCATCAAGGTCCCGTTCGAGATCTGGGACATCGGCCTCACGCCTCCGGGCGCCGAGAACGACCCCTCGGACGACCAGCAGATGATCCCGGTCCTCTTCGCCGACGGCGACGTCGAGTGTGAGTTCGGGTACTTCGGGCCGTCGCTGTTCGACTACGGCGGCATCACCCAGCGGATCTACTCCTACTACCCGACGACGACGTACGAGGCCTTCGAGGCCGAGGCGGCGGCGGTCGTGGCGGCGGACCCGAACGGGTGCCCGACGGACCCGGCGACGGGGGCCGCAGGCGCCCTCGTCGGCGCCGGCCGGCCGATCCAGCGGTTCGTGATGGAGCAGGTGGACCCGGAGGTCGGCATCGACGACCTCACCGGGAGCGTCATCCGCTTCTACACGACCGACCCGAACCAGCCGGGCGACGTGTTCACGATCAACACGGCGGAGTCGGCGGCCATCCGCGGCGACGCGGCGACGGCCGAGGCCGCGCTCGACCTCATCGCGGTCACGCCGAACCCGTACCGCGGCGCCTCCGGCTACGAGGTCTCGGGCGACTCGCGCATCGCGCGCTTCGTGAACCTCCCGGCCGAGGCGACCATCCGCGTCTTCACGCTCAGCGGCACGCTGGTGCGGGAGATCGAGAAGGTCAACGACGGGAGCACCACCGTCGATTGGGACCTCACGACGGAGGCCGGCCGCCAGGTCGCCAGCGGCATCTACCTCATCCACGTCGAGGCCCGCCGGGCCGACGGCAGCGTGATCGGGGAGCGGGTGCTGAAGTTCGGCGTCGTCCAGCGCCGCGTGCAGCTGGACGTGTACTAAGCGTCGGACGCCTCACCATCCGCACACACACAGAGACCTCACTCTCATGACCCGCACTCTTCTCATCCTGGCCTTCCTGGTGGGCGCCCTCGCGGCCCCCACCGAGGCCCAGACGCGTGAGGTCGATGGGGACGAGCGCGCCGGCACCGCCGGCGCCTCGTTCCTCCTCGTCCCCACGACGGCGCGCACGACCTCCCTCGGCAACGGCCTCACGGGCGGCCTCAACACGCTCTCGGGCGTGGAGGCCCTCCAGTCGAACCCGGCCTCCCTCATGGCCAACGACGGGACCGAAGCCCTGTTCAGCTACAACAACTACGTGGCCGACATCGGGGTCAACTACTTCGGCGTGGCCCAGGCCTTCGGTAACTCGAACATCGCCCTCTCGGTGATGTCGTGGGACTTCGGCGACCTGGTCCGCACGGACGCGACCTTCTCGGACCCGTCCGACCTCACCTTCGACGCCTCGGCGGTCGTCGTCGGCGCCTCCTACGCCCGGGCCTTCACGGACCGGATCGCGGCCGGCGTCACGGTCAAGGCCATCAACGAGGCCATCGACAACATCAACGGCAGCGCCGTGGCCTTCGACGCCGGCATGACTTACACGGTCGGCGAGAGCGGCCTCCAGTTCGGCGTCAGCCTCCGCAACTTCGGGACGAAGATGACCTACTCGGGCAACGGCCTGAGCCAGTCGCTCCAGTTCGACCCGAACGGCGGCACGTTCCCGGTGGCCATCGAGGCCGACCAGTACGAGCTCCCGTCGCTCCTCAACTTCGGCGCGACCTACTCGCGCCAGTTCGCGGGCGACCTCTCGGCCTCGGTCCTCGGCAACTTCCGCTCGAACGCGTACGACCAGGCGGAGTTTGCCGGCGGCCTCGAGCTCGGCTACGCCGACCTCGTCTACGCCCGGGCCGGCGTCAACGTCATGCCCGAGCAGGACGTGAACGAGTTCGAGATGTGGAGCGTCGGCGCCGGCGTCAACGTCCCGGTGTCGAACTCGTCCCTCTCGGTCGACTACGCCTTCCGCTCGATGGGTGACCTCGGCGAGACGAACCTGATCACCGCCAAGATCGGGTTCTAACCGAGACCCTTCGGTAGACAAGAGAGGCGGCCCCGAGCGATC
>CAXRFJ010000035.1:0-11346 GCA_964229475.1 Rubrivirga sp. | reverse complement strand
CGAGGAGGCTCTCGACCTCGGCGCGGAGGTCGGCGTCGAGCTCGCCCTCGCCGACGAGCCGGTCGAGCGCCGCGGGGTGCTCGGCGCGCGGGAGGTCCGCGACGGCGTCGAACGCCGCGCTGACGCGGGCCCAGCGGGCGGCGGGGTCGGCGTCAGGCGGCATCGGGGCGGGGGGGAGGCTCCGTTCCCTCCGCAGCGGGCGCGGCGTCCGGGTCACGCTCGACGAGGGCGCGGTGGAGCCACGCGCGCGCGCGGCGCCAGTCGCGCTTGGCCGTCGCCTCGGAGACGTCGAGCGCGGCGGCCGTCTCCTCGAACGTGAGCCCCCCGAAGTAGCGGCACTCGACGACGCGCGCGGCCCGCTCGTCGAGCGCGGCCAGTTTCCCCAGCGCCTCGTCGACGTCGAGGACGCGTTCGGCGAGGGCGTCGAGGTCGCCGTCGGGCAGGCCGCCGGCCGTCGTCAGGCCGACCGGCCGCGCGCCGCCGCCGCGCTTGAGCGCGTGGTGCCGGCGGGCGTGGTCCACGAGCACGTTCCGCATGGCCCGCGCCGCGGCCGCGAACACGTAGGCCCGCTCGGGGACGAGCGTGTGGCCGGCCAACCGGAGGTACGCCTCGTGGACGAGCGCCGTCGTCTGGAACCCGTCCACGTCGTAGCGCCGTCGCTGGGCCCGCGCGATCTCGCGGAGCTCGTCGTAGACGATGGGCATGAGCCGGCCCACTAGCTCGTCCTGGGAGAGCGCCCCCGAGGCGGCCTCGTCGAGCACGGCCGTGACGGCACCGACGCGGTCGGAGGAGCGGTCGTCCAAACGGGGCATAACGGGGGCGGTGGGCATCCGAATGTAGGACTCGCCGCGGCCCGTGGGGGCAGGGTCACCGCCCCGTGACGGCGGCCCGCTCTCCTGGGCATTCCGGGGCGCGTCGGCACGGTTCCGCGCCCGCGCGTGGCGTCGTCAGCCGGCGAGTCGGAGACGAGCACGGAGCCCGCCCGTCAGCGGGAGGCCGGGGCGACCGGACGCATCCGGAGCCGGCGCGCGGTCCCAGGGCCAGCTCCGGATGCTCCGAGCCGCCAGCGCCGCGGAGGTGGATGATCGAATCGTGATCGTTCTTGACCGACCGTGATTGTTTGGCGTATGCTTGTGATCACTTCCCGTCTGGCGGCCCGCCTATCGCCCTCTCTACGCCCCCTCTGCGCTCACGCGACGACTCCGTCGGAGGTGGGCGATCGCTTGGGAAGGGGCAGTCTCCCCGATCGTACATGAGGCCCCTCGTCTTTTTCGCCGCCGTGTGGGCGGTAGCGCTTCCGTCCATCTCGAGCGCGACTCCCCTCGAGGCGCTCGCGCCCGGGAAGGTCACCGGGCGGATCACGGACGCCGCGACGGGGGAGGGCTTCCCGGCCGCGACGGTCCGCCTCGAGGGCACGACCCTCGGGGCGTCGGCCGACATGGACGGGGTCTACACCATCCTGAACGTCCGGCCGGGGACGTACACCGTCGTGGCCTCGATGGTCGGGTACAAGACGGTCCGCGTCGAGGGCGTGCTCGTCGAGTCCGACCGGACGACGACCCTGGACTTCGAGCTCGAGGAGGAGATCTACGAGGGCGAGGAGGTCATCGTCCAGGCGCGGCGGGACCTGATCGAGACGGACCGGACCACGTCGGCCTCGTACGTCAACGCGGAGCAGATCGAGAGCCTCCCGGTCCAGGAGGTCGGCGACCTCCTCCAGCTGCAGGCCGGCGTGGCCTACGACGCGGGCGGGCGGCTCCACCTCCGCGGCGGCCGCGCGGGCGAGGTGGCCTACCTCGTCGACGGCATCCCGGTCTCGGACCAGTTCCGCGGCGGGAGCAAGGTCGAGATCGAGAACAGCTGGATCCAGGAGCTCCAGGTGATCTCCGGCACCTTCAACGCGGAGTACGGGCAGGCCCAGTCCGGGGTGATCAACGTGGTGACCCGGGCGGGCAACCTGAGCTCCTATTCCGGAAGCGCTTCAGGCTTCCTGGGCAGCTACGCGACGAACCGCGACGACCTCTACATGGGCGTCGGCGGGCCGAGCGTGGACCAGGTCAACGCTGAGCTCAACCTGAACGGCCCGCTCCGCTTTCTCCCGTCGAGCTCGTTCCTCGTCAGCGGCCGCTACTACACGACGGACGGCTGGCTCTACGGCCAGCGCCGCATCCGCGTCGAGGACACGGTCCCGATCCAGCGCTACATCCAGGCCGCGCAGCAGAACGCGAGCGACTCCGAGAACCTCGTCGGCATCGCCATCCCGGACTCGCTCATGACGGGCGACGGGGCGTACGTGCCGATGAACCCGAGCACGAAGCTCTCGCTCCACGGCAACCTCTCGCTCCAGCCGTTCAACGGGTTCCAGCTGGGCTACTCGGTGTTCGTGACCGACGAGGAGCGGCGGAGCTACCAGGACAGCCGCCGCTACGCCCCCGACGGCCAGCCGACCATCTACGAGTCCGGCGTCAACCATATCCTCTCGGGCACGCACGTCCTCTCGCCGACCACGTTCTACCGCGTGGGGGCGTCCTACCAGACCAACGTCCGCTCGAGCTACCTCTCCGACGACCCGCTCGACGCGCTCTTCCAGGGCTCGCCGTACTCCGCCAACGGGTTCGCCTTCGGCGGGACCAGCAACGGGTACTCCCGGTCGTCGCAGGCGACGATGCTCGGCAAGGTCGACTTCACGAGCCAGGTCAACCGGACCAACCTAGTCCAGACCGGCGTCGAGGCCCAGTTCCACCGCGTGAGCCTCGACGAGCGGCAGACCGTCTCGGACGGGCCGGTCTACGAGGACCCCGAGCTCCGCGTGCCGGACGTCAACACGGCCCTGAACAACGCGTACACGCAGCGGCCCTTCTCCTTCGCGGCCTACCTCCAGGACAAGCTCGAGATCGACGAGATCGTCCTCAACGCCGGGCTCCGCTTCGACTACTGGAACCCGAACGCCGACGTCCCGGCCGACCTCGAGGCCACGACGGACCCCGACGACGGCATCCGGCTCGACACCGAGACCGTGGCGGCCGAGACGAGCGCCCAGCTCAGCCCGCGGCTCGGGCTCGCGTTCCCGATCTCCGACAGCGGCGTCCTCCACGTCTCGTACGGCCACTTTTTCCAGGTCCCCCGCTTCTCGTACATCTTCGACAACTCGGAGTTCGAGGTCGAGCTGGGCGACCTCGAGACCATCATGGGCAACGCCAACCTGAAGCCCGAGCGGACCGTCGCCTACGAGATCGGGCTCCAGCAGGGCGTCACGGCGGACTGGAAGGTCGAGCTCACGGTCTACTACAAGGACATCCGCAACCTCCTCGGCCAGGAGATCATCACGACGCGCGACACGAAGGTCTACGCGCGCTACGTGAACCGCGACTACGGCAACACCAAGGGCGTCACGCTCTCGCTGATCCGCCAGTTCCAGGACCGCTTCGGGTTCACCGTCGACTACACCTACCAGGTCGCGCGCGGCAACGCCTCGGACCCGAACTCGGTCTTCTTCAACAACCAGACGCAGCCGCCGATCGAGCCCGAGAAGCAGGTGCTCCCGCTCGACTGGGACCAGCGCCACTCGCTCAACGGGACGGTCATCCTCGGCGACCCGCGCGACTGGACGCTCAGCCTCATCGGCCGCTTCCACACGGGCCAGCCGTACACGCCCTCGAACCCGGGCAGCCAGCTCAGCCGCCAGTTCCAGAACAGCGAGCGCGAGCCGGTCACGTTCACGCTCGACCTCAACTTCGCCAAGACGGTCCAGATCGCCGGCCAGGGCGTCCGGTTCTTCGCGCGGGGCTACAACCTGCTCGACCGGCTCAACGCGCAGTCGGTCTACAGCAGCACGGGCAACCCCTTCCACCCGTACCGGACGCTGGGCGAGACGGAGGTCCTGCTCCAGAACCCCAACTTCACGGTCGACGAGATCGACCGCCGCCCGGACTTTTTCCAGGCGCCCCGCCGCGTGGTGGCGGGCATGACCCTGGACTTCTAGATCGGCCCGAGCCCCACCCGCACGGTCCCGCTGGGTCCGCACCGACACCGTTGATGCTGACGTCTCCCCGTTTCCTGTCCCGCCTCGTCCTGTGCGTGTGCGCCGGCTCCCTGCTGGCGGCCCTGCCCGCCAGCGCGCAGCGCCGCCCCGAGGCGGGCCGCGAGTTCCGCCGCACGGGGATCCACGACGGCAACCTCGTCTACACCCGGTTCGCCAACTTCGGCAACCTCGGCTCCCGGACCGAGCCGCCCAAGATGGAGTGGCCCAAGGGCTCCGGCACGTGGTACGGCTTCGAGTTCGTGATGATGGCCGGGGCCGAGGTCGTCGACGCGGACGGCCAGACGGTCCGGATCGTGTCGGAGAACTACACGAACCCCGGCTCCTTCGACATCAGCCCCGACGGGACGCACACCTACGGCTGGGAGCCGCTGGCCGGCTACTTCAACCCGGGCCCGGCCAACAACCTGGGCTACCCGGCCATGAGCCACATGGAGAACACGTGGCCCGACCGCTGGCCCCACGACTACCCGGGCGACGCCGGCGAGCGCGACGGCCGCTGGAACGGCGAGTTCGGCGCCTACACCCGCGCCGACCAGGAGAGCTACTACGTCATGGACGACCGCAACAACGACGAGTACGAGTACTACCCGTTCACGGGGAGCGCCCAGGACTCGACCGACCTCCGCGGCCTCGGCCTCGAGGTCGCCGTGCGCGGCTACCAGTGGGTCAACGTCCAGGCCGAGGACATCCTCATCGTCCGCTACGACATCCGGAACGTCTCCGACAAGGACCTCGACAAGGTCGTGTTCGGGATGTACGTCGACCCCGCCATCGGCGGCGAGGGCGACTCCGTCGACGACCTCGCCGACTTCCAGAAGGAGGACGACATCACCTACATGTGGGACCGCGACGGGCTCGACAACCGGGGCCGCCCCGGCGTCGGGTACTTCGGGTTCGCGTTCCTCGAGAGCCCCGGCGAGCCGCTCGACGGCCTCGACAACGACGAGAACGGGATCACGGACGAGACCCAGGACAACGAGCGCGGCTCGTGGATCGCCGGCCAGAGCGCCATCCGGGCCTACGTCACCGCGACCTACGACCTCGAGGCCTTCGAGGCCGCCTCGGGCCCCCTCGAGTCGCTCCCGGCCTACGTCGCCGGCGAGTGGTGGACGGGCGACGAGGACCTCGACTGGGTCGCCTTCGCCGACGCCAACGGCAACGGCGTCCGCGACGGCGACGAGCTCCTGGCCGACGACGTCGGATCGGACGGCGTCGGGCCGCAGGACGAGGCCTACCCCGGCCCCGACTCCGACGGCACCGAGGACAACGGCCGGCCCGACCAGGGCGAGCCCAACTTCGGCCAGACCGACAACAACGAGTCGGACCAGATCGGCCTGACCAGCTTCCTCCTCCGCCCGGCCGGCAACGTCTCCGACGACGCCCGGACCTGGAGCGAGATGGAGCCCGGCCGGTTCGGCGGCGAGATGCCCTCGAACGTGGCCTTCATCTACGGCTCGGGCTACTTCTCGCTGCCCGTCGGCGAGACGCGGAAGTTCGCCATCGCGACGGTCTTCGGCCGCGACTACGACGACATCATCCGCAACAAGCGGACGATGCAGCGGATCTACGACGCCGACTACTCCTTCGCCAAGCCGCCCAACAAGCCCGAGCTGACGGCGATCCCCGGCGACGGCCGGGTCACGCTCCGCTGGGACGACGCGGCCGAGCTCTCGCGCGACCCGATCTACGGCCGCGACTTCGAGGGCTACCTCGTCTACCGCTCCACGGACCCCTCGTTCAACTCGATCAAGACGATCACGGACGCCTACGGCAACCCGATCCTCTGGGAGCCGATCGCGCAGTTCGACCGGGACGACGGCCTGGCCGGCCCGCACCCGGTCCAGATCGGCGAGACCGGGGCCGTCTACAACACGGGCACCGACAGCGGCCTCCAGTACTTCTACGTCGACGAGGGCCTCGACAACGGCCGGCGCTACTACTACGCCGTCGTGTCCTACGACACGGGCTACGACGACGACTTCTTCGAGCGCGGCATCTCGGAGCGCGACCAGCTCGTGCCGATCGCGCCCAGCGAGAGCTCGAAGATCATCCAGACCGACCTCATCGGGAACGTCGTCTTCCTCGACACGAACACGGCGTCGGTGGTGCCCAACGCGCCGGCCGCGGGCTACGTCGCGGGCGGCCTCGAGGGCGAGCTCGAGCAGGCCGGGCCGTCGACCGGCCGCGTGGACGTCGACGTGGTCGTCCCGGACCAGCTCGCCGACGGGAGCCGGTACCGGATCACGTTCACCGACACCACGTCGGCCCGGCTGACGCAGGGGATCCGGATCGAGGAGACCACGTCGGGCCGCGTCGTCTACGAGGCGCCGTTCGACAGCCTCGAGCTCGCCCGCCAGCTCGTCGACGGGATGGTGTTCCACGTGTACTCGCCCGAGGCGCCGGCCCCCCTCACGTCGGCGTGGGCCGAGGGCGACGCCAACCTCCCCGCGATCGTCGGGCTCCCCGAGTCGAACCGGGCCGTCCCGATCCCCGACGACATCGAGATCCGGTTCGGCGAGATGGGCGTCGACACGACCTACACCCAGTTCGTGTTCGAGGAGGGCACGCCGGTCGACTTCGAGGTCTATGGGACCACCACCGGGCGCCGCTACGACTTCTTCCTCGAGGAGGTCGCGCCGGCCGACGGGCGGATCACGCCGGGCGACGTGCTTACGCTGGTCGTCGACCCGCGCGGGTTCCAGTACGCCCTCGGGTGGGAGGTCACGTTCGGGACGCCGGGCGGGGGCGACGTCCGCGTGCCCGAGGCGGGCGACGTGTTCGCGCTGACGGTCTCGAAGCCGTTCTCGTCGCTCGACCAGGTCACGTTCTCGACGACGGCCTCGCGGTTCGACGCGGCTGCGGCCACGACCGGCCTCGAGCGGATCTACGTCGTCCCCGACCCCTACGTCACGAACGCGTCGTGGGAGCGCCCGCTGTTCAACGCGTCCGGCCGGGGCGAGCGGCGGATCGACTTCGTGAACCTGCCGCCGCAGTGCACGATCCGGATCTACAACATGGCCGGCGTGCTGGTCCAGACGCTCGAGCACGACTCGATGCTCCAGGACGGGAGCGAGAGCTGGGACCTCGTCTCGAAGGACGGGCTGAGCGTCTCGTTCGGGGTCTACATCTACCACGTCGAGGCCCCGGGCATCGGGGACCACATCGGCAAGTTCACCCTCATCAAGTAGGCTCGACATGACGCACTCCCCCCTGCGACGGCTGGCGCTCTGCGCCCTGGCGGCGGCCCTCGCGACCGCGCCGGCCTCGGGCCAGGAAGTGGACGAGCCGCCCGGCTACGTCGACGGCGTGACCAACGCGGGCACCAGCGCCGCGGCGTTCCTCCAGATCGGCGTCGGCGCGCGGGCCCAGGCCATGGGCAACGCCGGGACCGTCGTCGCCGACGACGCGACGGCCCTGTTCTGGAACCCCGCCGCGGTGGCCCGGATGGGCGGGACGGCCCACGTCGCCTTCGACCACACCGACTGGCTGGCCGACACGCAGCTCGACTACGTGGCCGCCGTGCTCCCGGTCTCGGCCGGCTCGGCGGTCGGCCTGAGCGTGCTCAGCTTCCAGATGGTCGACGAGAGCCCCGTCCGGACGGTCGGGCAGCCCGAGGGGACCGGCGAGTTCTACAGCGCCTCGGACCTGGCCCTGGGCCTGACCTATGGCGTCGCGCTGACGGACCGGTTCTCGGCCGGGCTCACGGGCAAGTACGTCCACGAGCGGCTCTGGAACGAGACGGCCTCGTCGTTCGCCGTCGACATGGGCATCCGGTACCGGACCAAGCTGCCCGGGCTGAACCTCGCCGCGAGCATCAGCAACTTCGGCGGCGACCTCCAGCTCGACGGCCGCGACCTCCTCCGGCCCTACGACGACGACCCGGGCAACGCGAGCAACGACCAGCTCAACGTCCGGCTCGACACGGACGCCTACAGCCTCCCGCTCTACTTCCGCTTCGGCGTGGGCTACGAGCAGTCCTTCGGCGACATGCACAAGGTGGTCCTGGCCACCGACCTGCTCCACCCCTCCGACAACAGCGAGGCGGTCAACGTCGGGGCCGAATACACCTTCTGGGACACGCTCTCGCTCCGGGGCGGCGCGCAGGCCCTGTTCCAGGAGGACCGGACGGGCCGGTTCTCCCTCGGCGCCGGCGTCCAGCGCCGCGTGGTCGGCGGGCTCCGCCTCTCGGCCGACTACGCCTACGCCCAGTGGGGCCTCCTCGACGACACCCACCGCTTCACCGTCAGCATCAGCCGGTAACCCTCGCCCTTCTCCTCGCGAACCACCCCCGAGACCATGCCCAAGTGGTACCTCCTCCTTCTCGCGCTGGTCGTGAGCGCGTCCAGCGCCCATAGCCAAACGCTCATCATCAACGAGTTCCTGGCCGACCCCGGGGCCGACGTGGCCACCGGCGACGCCAACGGCGACGGCGAGCGGTCCGCGCAGGACGACGAGTTCGTCGAGCTGCTCAACGTCGGCCGCGACACGCTCGACCTGACGGGCTGGCGCCTCGGCGACGACGAGCGGGTCAACTTCACGTTCCCCGACGGCTACCGGCTCGCGCCGCTCGAGTTCGTGGTGGTCTTCGGTGGCGGCGACGTCTCGAACGTCCCCGGCTACGACGCCGACCCGACCCGGACGCGCGTGTTCGCCCCGGGCGACAGCGTCGGGAACGGGCTGGCCAACGGCGGCGAGACGATCGTGCTCCTGTCGCCGGACGGCAGCGCCGACACCTACGTGAGCTACGGCTCGCGCGCCGGCGAGGGCGCCCCGACGGGCGGCGAGCTCGCCGACGTCACGTTCGAGTACGCCATCGACGTGGCCGCGGCCGCGTCCGAGGACGTCGCGGTCACGCGGAGCCCCGACGGCGACGTCTACGCCGCCGACCCGTGGGTCAAGCACACCGACGTCCGCACGGCGCCGTTCTCGCCGGGCACGACGCTCGACGGCGACCTCCAGGCCACCCGCGTCTCGCCGCCGCCGACGATCGTCATCAACGAGGTCCTGGCCGACCCGCCCACCGACGACACCTCGACGCCCGACGTCGTCGAGGGCGACGCCAACGGCGACGGCGAGCGGAGCTCGTCGGCCGACGAGTTCATCGAGCTGGCCAACGTCAGCGACGCCCCCGTCGACCTCTCGGGCTGGACGCTCGGCGACGACGAGAACAGCGTGACGTTCACGTTCCCGCAGGGCTACGTCCTCCCGCCGCGCGCCCTCGTCACGGTCTTCGGCGGCGGCGACGTCTCGAACGTCCCCGGCTACGACGCCGACCCGCTCCAGACGCGGGCCTTCATCGCCGACAGCACCCACCTCGGGACGATCGGGAACGGGTTCGCCAACGGCGGCGACATCATCCTGCTCCTCTCCGCCGACGGGTCGAGCGACACGTACTTCGCCTACGGGACGCTCTCCGGCTCGGGCGGCCCGGCCGAGGGCAGCTACCCCGCCGGGACGACGTTCGAGTTCGAGGTCAACACGGTCGCCAACGCGGGCGGCGACAACTCCGTCACGCGGTTCCCCGACGGCAACACGAACACGGCCGACCCCTTCGTCCAGCACCTCACGGTGAGCGACGCGGCGTTCTCGCCGGGCACGACGATCGGCGGCGGGACCACGCTGCCCCCGCCGCAGCCGCCCGTCACCGTCGTCATCAACGAGGTGTTCGCCGACGCCACGACCGACGCCAACGGCGACGGCACCGTCGACGCGCTCGAGGACCAGTTCATCGAGCTCGTCAACACGAGCGACGTGATGCCGGTCGACCTCTCCGGCTTCGCCGTCGGCGACGCCAGCGGGACGACGTTCACGTTCCCCGACGGCTACACCCTGGCCCCGCTGAGCTTCGTCGCCGTCTTCGGCGGCGGCGACGTCTCGAACGTCCCCGGCTACAACGCCGACCCGGCCATGACCCACGCCTTCGCCGCCTCGGGCGCGCTCGGCGACGGGCTCGACGCCGCGGGCGACGTCGCCGTCCTCCGCTCGCCGGACGACGCCTATGACGCCTTCGTCGCCTACGGCACCGAGGCCGGCACGGAGCCGACCGGCGCCTCCTGGGAGTTCCCCCAGAGCACGGCCGCCTCGGCCCACATGACCGGCAGCTCCATCACGCGCGACGCCGACGGCAACACGGTCGTCCTCGACCCCTTCGCCGTCCACGCCGACGTCTCGGAGCTCCCCTACTCGCCGGCCCAGACGACCAACGGCCTCAGCCGGATCGGCGACTTCGTCGACGTCGCCCACCCGTGGGGCACCGGCAACGCCCTCGGCTTCCGGGCCTTCGAGCGCGACCGCGTCGAGATCCGCGACGCCGCCACGCTCCTCCCGCCGACGCTCAACCGCGGGACCATCGAGATGTGGTTCAAGCCGGACTCCGTGATCACCGCGAACACGCACCCGCCGGACTGGACCTACCTGTTCACGAAGAACCTCAGCGGCAACAACGACGGCGACCTCGGCATCGGCTTCCCGCGCGGCGAGGGCCGGATCGACTTCTTCATGCAGGACGGCTCCGAGACCGTGAGCACGTTCACCAGCGAGGACCTCAACGAGACGTTCTACCCGCGGTGGTACCACCTCGCCGCCACGTGGAACACGACCGAGGGCAAGATGCGCCTATTCCTCGACGGCAAGCTCGTCGACGAGGTCGACTCGACGATGCCGCTCGCCGGCGGGACCCAGCAGATCGCCATCGGCGGCGGCAACGAGGACCTCTGGAACAGCCGCTACGAGAGCTTCCGCGGCCTCATCGACGAGGTCCGGTTCTCGGCCGTCGACCGCTACACGGAGGACTTCGAGCTGCCGACGGCGCCGTTCGAGCCCGACCCGTTCACGATCGCGCTCTGGCACTTCGACGAGGGCGCGGGCGCCGTCGCCGCCGACGCCACCGGCAACGGCTTCACCGGCTCGCTCGGCGGCTTCGACGCCGAGGGCAACCCGGACCCGGCCTCCGCGCCGCAGTGGGTCGACATCGAGCTCATCACCGACGTCGAGCACGACGGCGAGCACGGGCCGCAGTTCACGCTCGACCAGAACTTCCCGAACCCGTTCGGGGGCGAGACGACGATCCGGTTCAGCGCGCCGCGCTCGGCCGACGTCCAGATGCACCTCTACAACGTGCTCGGGCAGCGCGTCGCCACGCTCGTCGACGGCGACGTCCCGGCCGGCACCCACACGCTCCGGCTCGACGGCCGCGCCCTCGCCAGCGGCGTCTACTTCTACGTGCTGCGGACCGGCGACGTCCGGCTCGTCCAGCAGCTGGTGGTCGTGCGGTAGGCCCGCCCGGTCGACGCCCGCTACGTCGG
>CAXRFJ010000034.1:0-27302 GCA_964229475.1 Rubrivirga sp. | reverse complement strand
GTCGGGCGGCCCCCAGCGTTCGTGCGCGCTCGTCCTGTGGGCCGGGTCGGCGCCGTCCGCGCGGCCGGCGGCCCCGTAGCCCTCGGCGGCCTCGGCGACGACGTCGGCGGTCACGGCGCCGGACGGGACCTCGGCGGCGACGGCCGCGGCGAGGGCCGGGCGGTGGGCCTCCGGGACGGCCCGGAGCGCCTGGACGGCCTCCGTCGGCCACCCGGCCGTGGGGTCGGGCGTGGCCTCCGGGGTGGGGGCGGACCCGTACCCCAGCTCGTAGGCGGCCTCGCGGACGGACTCCGCCGTCGGTTTCCCGGCGTCGACGACGCGGCGCCAAACCGCCCCGCGCTCGGTGGCCGAGAGCGGGGCGAGCGGTCGGGCCTGGGCCTCGTTCTGGGGGAGGACGTCAAACCCCGCATCGTCGAGGCCGTCGTGGACCTCGGCCGCCCGGACGAGTTGGTAGGCGCGGCTGCTCGTGAAGCTCCACGTCTCGTCGACGTAAGCCTCGAAAGTGGGGTGGCCGGCCCGGTAGAGCCGGCGATCGAGGATGTCCTTGAGGGCCCGGCCGGCCTCGATGCCGGCCCGCTCGTAGCGTCGGATGGCGTCCTCGTGGGCGGCCAGGTCGGCCGCCTCGTCGTCGGAGAGCGGGGCGTCGGACGCCGGGGCATCGGCTTCGTGGGTGTGTGTACAGTTGTTCAGGTCGTCGGGCCGGTCGACCGAGTCTTGGATGGGGGTGGTGCTCGGGGTCTTCATGACGGATCGTGTTCTGTGTGGGGATCGGGGAGCCGTGCTTAGCCGCGACGGGCGCCGTCAGAGCGCCCGTCCGGGCCGGTCGGGGCCTCGTTGCTGGCCCTGGCGAGGGCGTCGTGGTAGGGGCGGAGGATCTCGGGGACGCCGAGGACGACGGGGCCGCTTGCCTGGGGGAGCGCGGTGACCGTGGCGAGGACGCGGCCGGACGTCTTTGGCGCTTCGGTGACCGTAATGATGACGGGTCCGGACGGCCGGGGCGCCTCGGTGATCTTGGCGAGGACGCGGCCGGACGTCTTGGGCGCCTCGTCGATCGGGCGGCCGTCCGGGCCGGTCGCGGACATGGAGGAGATGAGTTCGGAGAGGGCTTGCTGACAGTCCATGAAGGGGGGCTGGGGGGTGGGGTACGGAGGGCGAGGGCGGTCAGGGCCAGAGGCCGAGGGCGCGGAGGCCGCGGATCTGGTCGTCGGTCGGGTCGGTCTGGGTAACCGTCCCCCACTCGGTCTCGACGACGACGCGGCGCCGGGGCGGGCCGGCCGGCTGTGGACCAGAGGGCTGCGAGCCGATAGAGACGGGCGGGATCGGGTACCCCGGGGCCTCCTCCGACCACTTCCGGCGCGCGTCCCCAAGGGTCGAACGGCGGTACGACCGGCCGTTTGGGAACCGGTAGGTCTGCCGTTCGGTGGCGTCGTAGTCGTCGTAGATCCCGGGGACCCGGCCCCGACCGGGCGGGACGACCCAATAGGGGCCGTGAGGAAGGATGGGCGGGCTGTTCGGGGGCGTCATGTCTGTGGATGGTTTGGGTTCAGGAGGGGTCAGAGGAGGGCGTCGACGTGGTCGATGGCCGCGGCGACCTCGGCGGCGAGGTCGGTCGTCTCCGTGTGGTCGGCGTTCGCCCAAAGGGTCCGGAGGTCCCGGGCCTGCGATCGCCGCTGGGCCGCCGTGATGCGCCCAGCGGTGTAGTCGGCGCGGACCTCGGCGAGGGCCGCGTCGAGCCCGCCCGCCTCCTCCATCGCCCCGAGGGCGTACCTGTGGACCCGGTCGCGGTAGGTGAGCGGCCGGCGGTCGGCCCGGGGCTCCCGGCGGACGGGGATCGACCGGGCGCGGGCGACCCAGCGACGGGCGAGGTCGTCGCGGAACGAGGGGTCGGCGAGCTGGCCGGCCCGGAGACGCCGGCCGAACAGGGTGGCCGGCTTCTTGTACCGGACCTCGATCCGGAGGCGGTGTGAGGCCTTCGCGTACGTGATGAGGTCCCAGTTCGTCGTCTCGTACCGGACGGTCGTGTCGCCGGACCGGTGGGTCGTCGCGCGCGGCATGTCGGCGAGGGACCGGGCGTACTCGGCGACCGGCCGGTCCATGTCGGAGTCGCACGCGGCCTCGAAGGCGCTCAGCCACGCGGATCGGACGGAGGGCACGGACAGCCCGTACCGACCGGCCAACTCGTTGAGAACCCGGCCGACCTCCGAGGGGCCGAACAGGGTGTCCATACGCACGAGTCCGACCTTGTCGGCCCAGGTGCGGAGGCTGCCCGAGATGAGCGATCCAGAAGGCCCGGTCCCGACGTAGAGGTTGCCGTCGAAGGCGTACTCGCGGACCAGCACGCCGTCGTCGTCGACCTCCGTCCGGTGCTTCGCCAGACCGGCCAGGACGTCCGTGGAGATCTGCTCAGTCGGGCGGACCTTGACCTTGTCAGGGAACACGAGGTCACGTGCACGGACCTCATGGGCTCGGCCTTCGGGGAGACAGACAGAGAGCCCCTCGGTCCCGATGCCCTCGACCCCGTGCGAGATCAGTGCGCTCGTTGCCCTTGTCATCTTGGGAACGACCATCGGTCTAGGCCCCCCGACCGTCGACGAGCGCCCGCGACCGGGCCTCGACGCGGGCCTCGTCGAGGAGGTGCTCGACGTCGTCCGTCCGGAACCGAACGGACCGGCCGACCTTCACGTAGGGCAGGCGCCCGCGCTCGCGGAGGTAGTCGACCTTCCGCTCGGACCACCCCGTGAGCTCGGCGAGCTCGGCCTTCGAGAGGAACGGCGGGAGGGCGGCCCGGCGGACGACGGCCGGGAGCGCGCGGGCGACGGCGGCCTCGACGGCCGGCCCGACGGCGGTGGCGACGGCGTCGGCGACGAGCGCGGCGAGGGACGAGGAGAGCGGGTCGGGGGGCGGGGACATGGGCGGCTGCGGAGTGTGCTCGCAACCTGTCCCGTCCGCTAGCTGATTAAAAGGCGCCGCCGTCGCACGAAACCCTCCCGTTGCCTCTCATCAGGCCCGAACCGTGCCCCTTTGGTCCCGAATCGATTCTTCACATTCCGCGCGGTCGGGGTGGCATTCTCGTCAGCGACGCCCCGCCAATCCAGATAGGCCTTCCACTCCTTTGCGGAGCAGGTCGAACCGCTCTTGGGAATTCTCCGATCGTCCCTTCTTGCCTGGGGAATGGACGCCGAGGTCTTTCGCGATCCGTTTCAGTCGTTTCACTCCCCACCGGCCCCCGAGGCTCTGACCGAGGTTGTCCTCAATGGCCTCGAACACGGATTGGATGTTTGGGTTGACGCTCCCCCTGTCGACCTTTTCGAGTACGGCGAGCGCGGCTAGCAAGAATATGCTTTCCTCGTCAGACACCGTTGTCCGTCGAGCCGCTGCAGGGCGCTCGTCGTACCGGGCCGCGTACCCCAGGACGTGATGCTCCCGGAGCACCTGCTCGTGGAGACGACGCCGGAAGCGGACAGTCTCCCACTCCCTGTGGACATCGTCTGAGTACTGGTCAGACGCATGTTCTAGGGCGTCCGACAAGGTATCGATTGCCGTCGACCACGTCATCCCCTTCCACAACTCGAGGATCGGTACGGAGCTCGGTGGGGATCCGTCTACGGAGGACTCGGCGAGGAGGTGGAGCCCAACCACGTGCGGTCCGGACTCGACCGGGCGGAGTTTCCAGCCCTCGGTCTCGAGTACGACCGTCGTGAGCGCGTTCCCGAGCCGGGCTCTAGGAACGTCGAGGTTGGGATGCTTAGATAGGACCTGGTAGAGCTCGACGAGCGCGTCCCCCGGTCGGAGTTCGGCGCTGCGGGCGCGGAGTCGGGCGAGAGCGGACCCGAGTGCCTCCGGTCCCATGGGGCCGGCGTAGAGGGCGTCGATGCCCCCGTCGAGCGCGACAGCCACGAACTCGACGCGCTCGTCCTCGCCGACGAAGGACGGAGGGAAGGGGAGCCTCCGGATTTCGAGTTCCCGGTCGAGTCGGTCGGCCTGGCGGATCAGACGCTTTCGGAGCTCCTCGGTCATGACCAGATCGAGTCGGCGAGCCCGTCGACGGCGTCCCGATCGAAGCCCTTGAGATAGGTTTCGGTCGTCGACAGGTTCCCGTGCCCGAGGCTCTTACTGATGGCGTAGAGGTCGCCCGACCTCGTCCGCGCGTGGTCGGCGAAGCTATGGCGGGCGACGTGGAACGTGAGCCCGTCCGGGTCGAGCTCGGCCAGCTCCGCGAGCCGCTTGAGCCGCTTGTTGACGACGACGTTCTTCGAGTTGACCCGCTTCCTCAGCGTCACGCCGTCGGCCTCGTCGCCCGGCTTAATGAGTGGGAAGAGGAGGCCGCCCCGGTCGCTGGCCGTCTCGGCGTACCGCTCGGCGATGGCGACGGCCGGCGGTGGGAGCGGTACGCTCATCGGCGTGTTCGTCTTCATCATCCGGTACGTCGCCCGTCCGTCCTTGATCTCGGCCGCCTTCAGCCGGCACACGTCGCCGAACCGCATCCCACCCGAGTAGAACGAGAAGACGAACGCGTCGCGGGCCACGGCGTCGTCGGACCCGTCCGGCACGCCGTCCGAGGGCCCGAGCGCCCCGATCTTCTCGACGTCGGCGAGCGGGAGCTTCCGGCGCTCGACGCGCTGGCCCCTCGGCTTCTTGTAGGTCAGGAACGGGTCCGAGGCCGGCGGGACGACCCCCTCGCGGACGGCCTCGGTCACGACGCGCCGGAGCCGCGTGAGCTCCTTCCGGACCGTGTTCGGCCCGTTCTTCGCGACGTCGCGGCAGTGCCGCTCGAACGCCCGGACGGCGTCGCCGTCGAGCTCGGCCCATGCGACGTCCTGCCCGACGGCGGCCCGGAGCTTGGCGAGCGTCGTCGAGTACTTCCGGAGCTCCCAGTGGGCCCGGCCGCCCCGGGCCCGGAGCCGGTCGAGGAACGTCTCGAAGTAGGCCGTGAAGCTCCCACCCGGCCCGTCGACGGCGGCCTTGACGGCGGCGGCCGACGGGGCCGAGAGCGCGGCCTCGCGGGCCTCGTTCAGCGCGCCCTGGAGCCGGGCGTTGTAGGCGTCGGCGAGGTCGTGGGAGGCCCGGACCTGGCCCTTCGACGCGTTCCAATGTCGGGGCTCGACATAGATGCCGGTCGAGACGAGCCGGGTCTTCCGGTGGGCCGTGACGCGGACGTAGACGGGGGCGGTCCCGTCGGCCTTCCGCTTCGAGGACTTGAGGTAGAGGGCGGTCGAGGCGTTCGGCATGGCGGGCGGGGTGGGTCCAACAACGGGTCCAACATTCTGCGTCCGACGCTACGAACGGGCGGTGCCACAGGTGCGGCAGATCGGGCCGGAATCGACGATATTTGGCTCCGTTGCGGGATCGGTCCGCAACGAGAACCGTGAAAAGAGATCCTGCCGGGCCCACCCTGGAGCCCGCTATCCGCACGCGGGATAGCGGGCTTCGTATACATGGGTGGAACGAGGGTGGAACAATCGCGAGTGCCCGACACCTCGTACCCCCGGCTCCACCGACCGGCTGGTAACGAGAGATGCGTCGGTCCCTACCACGTAGCGCTCACGCTTGATAGCGGCGCCAACGGGTGCTAGCGCACCCCCGGACACGGAGCCTCTCAGTCGACCCATCGACAGGGCGCCACGAGAGCGCCGGGGTTTCGTGAGGGGTCATGGTGCGATGCGAAGACCCAGCCGCCGCTGTCCTCGACCACCAGAAGAGACCTCGTCACCTTCTCCCTGGTGGCTCGTGTCGCCCGACGCAATGCCGCAGCGATCCGACTCTGCCCGGTCGAGGACAGCGGCACGGACGAGGAGAGCGGGTGAGGCGAGACCGAGCCGGTCCTGAAGCCGCTCGCACCGCGTTCGAACGTCGGCTTCGGTAAGCGCGAGGGCCCCGGCGATCTGGGCTTCCTCGAGCCCCTCGCCCAACAGCGCGAAGACCTCGGCGTCGACCGCGTCCGGGGGGTTCCGGCGCGGCCCCTCGAGCGCGAGTGCCAGCGCGGCCGGCGGCAGGCCGTCGTCGAGGTAGAACTCGCCCCCGAGCACCCGGTCAACCGCGTACCGAATCCGGCCGAGCCGGGCATACTTGAGGATGAACCCGTCCAGTCCCGCCTCGAGGAGCGCGACGCAGGATTCGGCGTCGCCGCAAGAAGTCAGGGCCACGAGAGCGACCTCGGGGTCGGCCTCGCGCAGCTTGGCGATGAAGGTCGGTCCGCACCCCGGCGTCGCCGTTTCGACGACAACGAGGGCCGGTCCGGTCGCGTCGACGGCCCGACGGGCCTCACCCGCTGAACGGGCGATCGCTACGACCTCCACGGTCGGCAACGTGAGGACGGTCTGCAGCGCGTCGGTCACGACGGCGTGCGGGTCCACCAGTACGGCCCGAGCGGGGCCCGATGCGGACGGCGCGGTCGGTTGGGGCTGGGTGGCTGGTCCCCACGAGGCCGACGGACGACGGAGTCGGAGGGAGGGCGAGGCACTGGGGAAAGCGACGGGAGCGCGCACGGGGACGGGGCGGTGAAGGGGGAGTACCCATCGGCATAGGCGTCGCTGGCGGCCGTGTGGTGTGGGGGCTAATCGTCCGCGGCGACGACTTCGAACCCCACGCTCCGGCTGTTGAACGCGCTGAACACGCCGAGCCCGCCGGTCACGTTCGTCGGTGGCTCGTTGAGGTCACGGGAGTCCTGCTCCCGGTTCTCGTAGAGGTCGTCGTACTCCTCGTTCACACGGTACACCACCACCCGGTGCGGCCCAAGGACCTGGAGCGACTGGGCGTTGACGTCGAAGTAGGCGAGGTCGGTCGGCTCGGTGATGAACCGGAAGCCGCCGAACCGGTCGCGGAAGAACTCGGGCTGGATGTACTCCGGGTCCTCCGTCACGAGGCTCTCGACGACCACGTAGTGGAGCGCCGAGGCGGGGTTGTCCCAACTCACCGTGAGCGTGTTCTGCTCGGCCTGTCCCGGCCCGCCGCCGCCGGGGAAGCCGCCCGTCCCGGGGCCGCCCCCGCTGAAGGTGACCACCTCGAGGACGGCGTCCGAGAGGGCCACGCCCTCGGGCGGCCCGGGCACCACGGTCTCGGCCGTCACCACCCGCCCAGCACTCTCGACCTCGAGGCGGAACGCGTCGCCCGCCTCGACGGTGAGGTCCGCGCCGGCGTAGTGGTAGTACCCCGCCGAGTCCGACGGCGTGAGCGTGTAGACGGCGTCGCCCTTGACCAGCCGGACCGTCGCGTCGGAGACCGGCGGGGCCGTGGCGTCCTCGCTCGTGAGCGGGACCGCCTCGGTGAGGCGGACGGCGGTGACGGGCTCGCCGGCGTACAGGAACGCCTCGACCACGAGGAGGTCGTCGGCCGCCTCGGGAGCGGTGGCGTCGCACGCGGCCACCAGAGCCGTCAGGAGGAGCAGGGGCAGGAGTCGGTGCATCGGTCCGTGCGGGAGGCCCGCGGCTAGAGGTCCACGCGGAGGGACACGTTGGGCGTGAAGCCCAGGAACGTGACGTCGGTCGTCACGAACGGGGTCTCCGTCAGGTCGAACTGGCGGTACCACACGTTCGTCCGGTCGTAGAGGTTGAAGGCCGAGAGGCCGAGGTCCACGGTCGAGGTCCGGACGGGGAAGCGGTAGTGGAGCGAGGCGTCGAGGCGGTGGTAGGCCGGCAGCCGCTCCCCGTTCTTCTCGCCCACGTGGATGTAGGTCTGCTCCGACCCGTCGAGGAGCGTGAGCGTGTACGTGGACTCGGGCGACGTGTAGGGCTTGCCCGTCGCGAACGTCCACGTCGCCGAGGCGGTCAGCCGGTCCGTGAGCCGGCCGGTCCCGACCAGCTTGATCTCGTGGGGCTGGTCGTGGAGCGCCGCGAACGGCTGGCCCCCGTTGAGGCCCTCGAACGTGTGCTCGACCTGGGAGAGCGTGTAGCTGGCCCAGCCCGCGAACCGCCCGGCCGTCCGCTGGAGCAGGACCTCGATCCCCCGCGCCACGCCGGTCCCGTCGTAGAACAGCTCGTCCGCCTGAAAGTCCGAGCCGGCCGGGCTGAACCGGAGCGAGAACTCGGAGAGGCCCGTGAGGTCCTTGTGGTAGGCCTCCACGTCCAGCAGCCACGTCGGCGTCTCATAGCTCGCCCCGACCACGTAGTGCGTCGAACCCTGCACCCCGACCGTCTCACCGTCGGCGAGGAGCCAGAAGTCGCGGGCCCCCTCCGTCACGTTCTCGTTGACGACGCGGGCCACGAACTGGTGGTACTGCCCGTAGGCCCCCTTCACCCGGATCCGGTCCGTCACGTCGAGCGAGGCCGAGGCGCGGGGCTCGAGGTACGTCTCGCCGGTCGCGTCGTCGTGGACGGCCCGGAGCCCGGCGACGACGCGGAGCGGGGCCGCCGGCTGCCACGTGTCCTGGAGGTACGCCGCCGCCAGCTGCGACGCCTGGTCCTGGTCGAACACCGTGAGCGAGTCGTCGCGGACGTTGGCGTACGCCACGGCCGACCGCGTGAGCTGGAACCCGACCCCGAGGCGGTGCCCCTGCGTCGCCTGCCACTCGTTGTCGAGGCGGACCGTGAGGTCGGTCAGCCGGTTGTCCTCGGCCGTCGACGTGGTCCGCGAGAACAGCGTCGAGTCGCCGCTCGCGTCGCTCCGCTCGGTGAGCGAGGCGAGGTCGTACTCGCTGGCGTACTCGGAGTAGGCGACGAGCGCGTTGGAGTAGAGCCGGGGCGTCCACTGGCGCGACCACTTGCCGCTCGCGCCCACGTTGCCCCAGGCCGTCACGTCGGAGACGTCGGTGACGGTCGTGGCCCCGGCCTCGCCGCCCTGCGTGAGCGTGGTGGACGTGTACCGCGACTGGTCGAGGTGGTCGCGGCCGGTGTAGAGGCTGAGCGCGGCGACGTCCTGGTCCGTCGGGCGGGCGTTGAGCTTGACGTTGGCGTCGTAGAAGTAGAAGTCCGGCTGGACCGTCGCCTGGCCGGGCGCGGTGAACCCGCCGCCGAGGGCGCCGCCGCCCGGGAAGCCCCCGCCGCCGGGGCCGCCACCCGGGCCCCCGCCCGGCCCGCCCGCCTCGTCGTCGGCGTCCGTGAGCGTGCCGAAGATGCTGTTGTAGAGGTCGGTCTGGATGAGGTCGGTGTAGGACCGGCGGCCCGAGACGAGGAGCGAGGCGCGGCTCCCGAGCGGGACCTCCCCGACCGCGCTCGCGCTGAGCAGGTTGACCCCCACCCCGAGGCCGGCGTCGGTCCCGCCGGTCCGCCCCGTGAGGTCGACGACGCTCGACGTCCGCCCGCCGTACGCGGCCGGGAAGCCGCCCTTGTAGACCTGGACGTCCTTGATGGCGTCGGCGTTGAAGGCGCTGAAGAACCCGAAGAAGTGGTCCACGTGGTACACCGTCATCCCGTCGAAGAGGACGAGGTTCTGGTCCGGCGTCCCGCCGCGGACGTAGAGCCCGGACGACCCCTCGTTGGTCCCGCTGATGCCGGGGAGCGCTGGAGCGACCGGAACACGTCGGCCTCGCCGACCGACGGGAGCACGGCGAGGTCGCGCGGCGAGATCCGGACCTGGCCGGCGTCGGCGCCCGCGCGCATCATGCCGCCCTCCTCGGCCGTCACCACGACGCCGTCGAGGGCCTCGGCGGTGGGCCGCAGCCCGATCCGGAGCGGCCGGCCCGCTAGCGTGTCCGTGTCCACCTCGACGCGGGCCGGGGCGTAGCCGAGGTACGAGACGAGGAGCGCGAGCGGCCCGGCCGGCACGCCGACGAGGGCGAAGTGGCCGTCCACGTTGGCGGCCGTCGCGAGGTCGGTGCCCTCGAGGCGGACGTGCGCGTACGGGAGCGACTCGCCACTCTGGGCGTCGCGGACGGACCCGGAGACGGTCACGCGGGGTTGGGCCGCGACGGTCGAGACCGACGCGAGCCCCAGGAGCGCGACGAGGACGTGGACGCGGCGCGGTGGGCGGCTCGCGAGAGGGGACGAGAAGGGCATGAGGGCGGAGGCGTCAGGGGGTGGGTGGGTAGACCAGTCCGAGCCGGGTGAGCGTGACGCCTCCCGCCTCGACGACGACGGCGGCGTGCTCGAAGCGGCGGGCGGAGCCGAGGCGCGACAGCGCCCACCCCTCGGTGGGCTGGCCGTCGGGGCCGAGGTCGAGCTCGCCGTCCCGGTCGGCATCGTGGAAGGCGAGGACCGCGACCTCGACGGGCCGGACGCCGTCGAGGATGACGGTCCCCGTCCGGCCCGCGGCCGCCACGCGCCGCTCGCGCTCCGCCCCCCGGCGGCTCCAAGGGAACCCGTCGGCGGAGCGGTAGAGGCGGACGACGACGTCGCCGTCCACCGGGTCGAGGCCGTCGACGTAGACGACCACGCTCCCCGCCGCCGGGGTCTGGGCCGCAGAGGGCGCCGCGAGGGCCAGAAACGTGGCGCAGGCGACGGAGAGGAGGCGCACGGTCATCGTCAGAACGAGGAGTAGACCACGCTGAGCGACGGCCGATAGGCCCGGTCCTCCCGCCCGCCGAGCACGACCCGCGAGACGGAGCCGACGTACGTGGCGGTCTCGGGGAGGACGATCAGGACCCGGCCCGTCTCATACCCGGCCCTGATCTCGTCCGTCACGAACTGGGTGACGTCGAACCGATACCGGACTCCCCGCCCGAACTCGTCGCCCCCGGACGGGGTCGCGGTGACGGTGCTGCCGCCCGAGGTCGTGAGGGCCGTGACGTTCCGGTTGTCCTCGTCGGCGACGTAGAGCGCGAGGCGGTCCGGGAGCGGCGTCTCCTCGTCATAGGTCCCGTCGACCGGGTACAGGGAGAGCGTGGCGTTGTGGATGGCGTACTGGCGGGCGCTGTAGAGCGTCCGGAAGAGCCCGGGCATGTCGAGCCGGGTCACGAGCCCGACCCCGGACTGGACGAACGTCCGGGCCCCCGTCCGGGCGCTCGTGACGGACGAGCGCGTTTCGGGGAACGCCGCCCGCGGGCCGCCCGCGTCACCCTCGACGTGCGAGAACGATCCGTCGGCGAGGACGAACGCGATGGAGGCCTGGTCGTCGGGGTCGCTCGGGTCGAGGTCGTAGTAGAGCCGGAGCGCGACGCTGTCCGTACTGGAGGGCTCGACGCCTAGGACGGCCGCGGCGCCGTCGGCGACGAGGGCGAGCCCCCGAAGCGCGTCCTGGAACGCGTCGTCGGTGACGTCGTCGCCGAGGACCATGTCGAGGAGATCCTGCCCGAGCGGCCCGCTGAGCCGGACGTCGACGGAGTCCGCCCCCGGCTCGACCACGGCCGTCGCGAGGGGGACCGGGTCGTAGGCGAACGCGTCGCTGTTGAAGAGGCCCCCCCCGTCCTCGGCCGCCTCGATGGGCGCCGTCACGCGGTGGACCGACACGGTGACCGGGGCGTCGGGGTCGCCGTAACGGTACCCGAGCGGGAGCTCGAGGACGAGCGAGTCGACTTCGGCGGCCTCGTCGACGTCGAAGGTCTGGCCCCCCAGCCCGAACTGGAGGTAGGCCGTGGCCGAGACGCGCCCCAGCACGTCGTCGTCGTACTCCCCGACCAGGTAGCGCTCGGCCCCCTGGGTGGAGACGGAGTCGAGGAGCGCCGTCGCCGTGAGGATCGTCGTGGTGTCGGTCACGGCGACGCCGTCCGGGTCGTCGAGGAGGCCGGCTCCGACCTCGGCCGGGTCTTGGCACCCAGCGGCGAGGGCGATGAGGGCGAGCGCGGTCAGGGAGGGGAGGCTCAGGTGGGTCATGCGGGAGCGTGGGATGGGTGGAGCTTCAGGGGGCCACGCCGAGCCGGGCGAGGTCGTCGGGGGTGACCGTCGGCGACTGGCCGTTGGCGAGGCGCTCGGCCACGAGCCGGCCGGTCCGGAGGGCGTCCTCGCGGGAGGCGAACGGGGCGATGCCGGCGACGGCGGGGACGTGGGGCTGACGGATCGTCGGCCCCCCCTCGACGGTGACCCGGTAGCCCCAGCCGCCCGCGACCTCGAAGACGCCGACCTCGGGCGCGGCCTCGCCGAGGCGGGGTGTCCCGAGGACGACGGCGAGCCCGATCACGCCGCCGATGACGACGATGAGGGCCCCCCGCCCGCCTCGGGAGGCCGGCCAGGACAGACGCGGGCTAGTCATCGTCGTCGTCGTTCTCGACGCTGGGGTCGAACACCCACACGTCGTCGTATCGCGAGGAGCCGGAGGTCCCCGTCCCGACGTACGCCTGCCCGGACGTGACGAACGCGACCGCGTCGTAGCGCGCGGGGCCGTCGTAGGCCGCGAATTGCTCCCACGCGTCGGTCGCGGGGTCGTACTCCCACACGTCCCCCAGCAAGGAGCCGTTCTCGCCAGAGACGACGTAGCCGCGCCCGCCGACGGCGAACGCCGCGGTGTTCACGCGGGGGAGCAGCCGGTCCTCCCCGTTCTCGTCCTCGTCGAGGCCGGCGAGCTCCGTCCACGCCTGTCCGTCGAACGACCAGAAGTCGGACTCGAGGACGCCGTTGTTCCGGCCGAACCCGACGTACGCGCGGTCGCCGACCACGAACGCGGCCCCGTTGACGCGCTTGTCGCCGGGGAGGCTGACGACCTGGGTCCAGGCGTCGGCACCCGGGTCGTAGGCCCAGAGGTCCTTGAGGTTGTTGTCATTGTTCCCGGTGCCGACGTACCCCCGACCTCCGAGCGCGAAGGCGACCGCCCCGTATCGGGGACCGCCGCCGAAGTCGGCCACGGCGGCCCACTCGTTCGCCGCGGGGTCGTAGGCCCAGACGTCGCCGAGGTAGTCGCCCGCGACGTCGCCGTTGTACCCCGTGCCGACGTAGCCGCGGCCGTCGAGCGTGAACGCGACCGCCGCGCTCCGGGGCGGCCCGGGCAGAGACGCCCGCTGGGTCCAGAAGTTGAGGTCGGGGTCGTAGGACCAGAGGTCCGAGAGCGGGTCGTCGCCGTCCGAGCCGGTCGTGATGTAGCCGAGGTCGCCGATGGAGAACGCGACGGCGGAGCTGCGGGGGACGCCCTCGAAGGACGAGACCTCGGTCCAATCGCCGAGGTCCGGGTCGTCCTCCGAGGAGACGAAGTCGCACGAGGACAGGGCGAGGGCGCCGCAGAGCGCGAGGAGGGTGAGGAAGGCGAGGCGCATGGGCGGGAGGGGGCGGGGTGAGGGGCTGGGTGCCGTGTGTCGGCAGGCGAACGGCTCCTGAGGCCTCCCCGTGCGGGCCGCCCGCCGGAATGCACGCCGTGGGGGGCGAACGGCACGGCCGTCCGGGCCAGCCCTCCTCTCGCGAAGGAGACGCCCCCCCGGCCCCCAAGCGGAGGCGCTCCGGGGCCGCAGCGGGGCAACTAGAGGGGCCCTGAGCCCGGGCACCCCTCTGCGCTCGGCCCGTCGAATCGTGCATTTCGCCCCCTCTAGGGTGCATTCTGGCCGGGCGCCTGCATCGCCGGCACGGAGGGGCCGTTGGGGGGAGCGCGACCTGACCCCGCCCTCGTGCTCCTCCGTCTCCCCCTGATCGCTCTCGTGTTCGGCCTGGCCCTCGCGGCCCCGGCAGCCGCTCAAGACGGCCCGGCGGGCGGTGTCCTGACGCTCGACGAGGCCCTGGGCCTCGCGCTAGGCCGGAACCTCGACCTCGCCCAGTCGGCCACGACCGTGGCGCTCGCCGGGGTCGACGTGTCCCTCGACGAGGCCGCCTACCAGCCGACGCTGAGCGTGTCGGCGTCGCCGGCGGTCCGGTACTCGCGGAGCGGGACGGCCGGGTTCGTCGACTCCACCGGCGCCGTGCAGGGGTCCGGGTCGGGCGTCTCGTTGAGCCTCAGCCTCGGCGTCCAATCTGACCTGACCGTGTTCGACGCCGGGCTCCGGAGGAATAACCTCGCCCAGTCTCGGGCGCTGTTGGCGTCGTCGGAGGCGAGCTACACGCGCGCCGAGGAGCAGACGCTCTACCAGGCGGCGACGCAGTACCTCTCGGTCCTCCAGAGCGAGGCCCTTGTCGGGGTCTACGAGGAGGCCATCGCGGCGCAGGTGGCCCAGCTCGACCTCGTCGAGGCCAGCTACGAGGCCGGGAACCGGTCGCTCGCCGACGTGCTCCAGCAGAGAGCGTCGATCGCCCAGGCCCGCCAGTCGCTCGTGACGGCCGAGCAGAACGTGGCCCTCGCGCTCCTCGACCTCAAGCGGACCCTCCGCCTCGACGCCGCCGCCGAGGTGGACGTGGCCCCGGTCGACACGGCCGCGGCCGACGCCGATCCGGCCCTCGACGCCGTCGTCCTCGCAGCCCGCGCCGCCGAGCGCCGCAGCGACGTGGCCGCCCAGCGGCTCCAGGTCGACGCGGCCGAGGCGGCCGTCGATGCCGCGCGCTCAGGGTTCTACCCGACCGTCTCGCTCGGGGCCAGCGCCGGGACCGACTACGCGAGCGGGGCCGGCGGCCTCGGGACCCAACTCTTCGACTCGCGGCCGACGGCCGGCCTCAGCCTCGGCGTCTCGCTCCCCATCTTCGACCGTCGCCAGACCCGAAGCGCGGTCGAGCGCGCCCGGATCTCGGTCGAGAGCCAGCGGCTGGAGCTCGCCTCGGCCGAGCAACAGGTGTCCTTCGAGACCGAGGAGGCCGTGCTCGCCGTCGACGCCACCGCGGCCCGCCTCGACGCGGCCGAGGCCCAGGTCGCCGCGGCGGCCGAGGCCCTCGACGCCGCCCAGGAGCGGTACCGCGTCGGCGCCGGCACCTTCGCCGAGCTCACCGACGCCCGCGCGCTCCTCGTCGACGCCCGGGGCCAGGCGGCCCAGGCCCGCTACCAGTCGCTCATCGACCGGGTCGCCCTCGGCTACGCCATCGGCGACCTCCTCCCGGCCCTCGACGCCCTCCGCTAGCTCACCCCGACCGAGCCTCCCGTGACGCGATTCAAGCAACCCCTCGTCCTCACCCTGGCGGCCGTGGCCGTCGGCGCCCTCCTGTGGTGGGCGTTGGGCCCCGGCCCCGACAGCGACGGGACCTACGTCTACACGACCGTCGAGCGGACCGACCTCCGCGCGACCGTCTCCAGCACGGGGACGCTCGAAGCGACGGAGACCGTCGAGGTCGGCACCCAGGTGTCGGGCCAGGTCGCCGCCGTCTACGTCGACTACAACGACGTCGTCGAGCAGGGCGAGCTCCTCGCCGTCCTCGACACGGACGCCCTCGACGCCTCGCTCGAGAGCGCGCTCGCGTCGGTCGAGCAGGCCCGCGCGAGCCTCCGCCAGGCGCAGGCGTCGGAGTCGCAGGCCCGCGCTCAGGTGGCGCAGGCGCAGGCCCAGCTCACCCAGGCCCAGGCGACGTCGGCCGACGCCCAGGCCACGCTCGCCCGGAACGCCCCGCTCGCCGACCGCGGCTACCTCTCGCAGAGCGAGTTCCAGCCGCTCCAGACGGCGGTCCAGACGGCCGACGCGACGGTCGGCTCGCAGCGGGCGGCCGTGTCGTCGGCGCAGGCCCAGGTCCGGCAGGCCCAGGCCGGCGTGGCCTCGGCGCAGGCCCAAGTCGAGCAGGCCCAAGCCCAGGTGGCCCAAGCCCGGAAGAACCGGGCGAACGCCGAGATCCGCGCGCCCATCGGCGGGATCGTCGTCGAGCGGGCCATCGACGCCGGGCAGACCGTCGCGGCCTCGTTCGAGACGCCAACGCTGTTCGTCCTGGCCGAGAACCTCGACCAGATGCAGATCCTCGCCGACGTGGACGAGAGCGACGTCGGGCAGGTCGGGACGGGCCAGCCCGTCTCGTTCACGGTCCCGGCCTACCCCGACGAGGAGTTCTCCGGCGTCGTTCGCGAGGTCCGCCTCCAGCCGACGACGGAGCAGAACGTCGTGACGTACACGGCCGTGATCGACGCCGAGAACGTCGACGGGCAACTCCTCCCCGGCATGACGGCGACGGTCGACTTCGTGACCGACGAGGCCAACGGCGTCCTCGCCGTCTCGATGGCCGCGCTCCAGGTCCAGCCCACGCCCGACATGCTCGCGGCGCTCAGCGAGCCGCCGGCCCCGCCGGATGGGATGCCAGGACCCGACTCGTCCGCCGGCCGCCCCGAGGCGGGCGTCGTCGCCGCCCCGTCGATGCTCTGGTACCTCGACGACGCCGGCCAACTCGCCGCGGTCCCCGTCCAGACGGGGCTCTCGGCCGGGACCCAGACCCAGGTCATCCCCTCCGAGTCCACGCGGGCCCTCGTCCGGCCCGGCTTCCGCGTGATCGAGCAAGTGCTCGCCGCGGACGACGGCGATGGGGAGGGCGGGTTCGGTCCTCCCGGCGGCGGGCCCCCCGGCGGCGGCGGCCCCGGTGGTGGCGGCCCTCCAGGAGCGTGACGACCCGGACCCCCGACCCCATGATCCCCCCCGTCATCCGCACCGAGGCCCTGGAACGGGTCTACCCCGGCGCCGAGCCCGTCCACGCGCTCCGCGGGGTCGACCTCGAGGTCGACCGCGGGGAGTTCGTCTCCGTCATGGGCTCGTCGGGCTCCGGCAAGTCGACGTTCATGAACACGCTGGGCTGCCTCGACACGCCGACCGCCGGCGAGTACTGGCTCGACGGCGTGGCCGTGAGCGGGCTGAGCCGCGACGACCTCGCCGACCTCCGGAGCGAGAAGCTCGGGTTCGTCTTCCAGGGGTTCAACCTCCTCTCGCGGACGAGCGCGCTCGACAACGTCATGCTGCCGCTCCTCTACGACCGGAAGGGCCGCATCGCCGAACCCGAGGCGCGGGCCCGCGAGGCGCTCGACCGCGTCGGCCTCGGCAACCGGCTCGACCACGTCCCGAGCCAGCTCTCCGGCGGCCAGCAGCAACGCGTGGCCATCGCGCGGGCGCTCGTCAACGACCCCGCGCTCATCCTCGCCGACGAGCCCACGGGCAACCTCGACACGCGGACGACGATCGAGGTGATGGCCCTCTTCCAGGAGCTCAACCGGGAGGGCGCCACCATCGTCCTCGTCACGCACGAGCCCGAGGTCGCCGGCTACACGTCGCGCGTTGTCGAGCTGAGGGACGGCCTCGTGGTCCACGACGCGCCGGTCGAGGACCGCCGCGACGCCGCGGACGACCTCGCGGCGCTCCGGGGCAACACGGGGCTGGCCGCCGTCCTCCCCGAACCGACGCGGCCATGAAGAAGTGGATCTCCCTGCTCAAGGCCGCCACGCAGAGCCTCCTCAAGAACCGGCTCCGGAGCCTCCTCACCGCGCTCGGCATCATCATCGGCGTGGGCGCCGTGATCGTGATGGTGTCGATCGGGCAGGGCGTCTCGGCCGACATCAACGGCCAGATCTCGGCGATGGGCGCCAACCTCCTGACCGTCTCGCCCGTCCGGGCCCAGACCGGCGGGGTCTCCCAGAGCACGACCCGGAACACGCTCCGGCCCGAGGACGCCGAGGCGCTCCGCGAGATCCCCGAGCTGGCCGCGGTCTCCGAGGTCAGCCAGTCCCAGCAGCAGGTCGTCGCGAACGGCAAGAACTGGAGCACGACGGTCTACGGCGTGGCCCCGGAGTACCTCGAGATCCGGGACTACGAGCTCGCCTCCGGCCGCGTGTTCACCGACGAGGAGGTCCGGGGCCGCGCGAAGGTCGTCGTCGTGGGCCAGACGGTTGTCGACAAGCTGTTCGGCGACGAGAGCCCGATCGGCCAGCCGATCCGGATCGGGTCGGTGCCGGCGACGGTCATCGGGGTCCTCGACGAGAAGGGGAGCGGGGGGTTCGGCGGCGACCAGGACGACGTGGTCCTCGCGCCGTGGACGACCGTGCTCTACCGGCTCAGCGGCGAGCGGTCCCTCGGTTCGATCTCGACGAGCGCGACGGGCGACGGCGCCATGACGGTCGCGGAGGCCCGCATCCAGAGCACGCTCCGCATCCGCCACGGCCTCACCGCGACCGAGGCCGACGACTTCGAGATCCGGAACCAGGAGGACATCATCGAGACGGCCAACCAGCTCTCGGCGACGCTCACGCTCTTCCTCGGCGCCATCGCCGGCGTCTCGCTCCTCGTGGGCGGGATCGGCATCATGAACATCATGCTCGTCTCGGTGACGGAGCGGACGCGCGAGATCGGGATCCGGCTTTCGGTCGGCGCGCGCGGCTCCGACGTCCTCGAGCAGTTCCTCGTCGAGGCCATCCTGCTCAGCCTCATCGGCGGGCTCATCGGGATCGGCCTAGGCGTGGGTCTGACCGTCGTCGTGACGGACGCGATGGGGCTCCCGCTCGTCATCACGCCGGCCATCCTCGGCCTCTCGGCCGGCGTCGCCGGGGCGATCGGCGTCTTCTTCGGCTACTACCCCGCGCGGAAGGCCGCCGCGCTCGACCCCATCCAGGCGCTCCGCTACGAGTAGCGCCCGGCTCCTCCCACCTCCTTCCCCGCGACCCATGACCTCCCCCCGTTTGCTCCTCGTCGCCGGTCTTCTGCTCGGCGTCGGCGGGTGCTCCTCGACGCAGTCGCTCGCGAGCCAACGCGTGACCTCGGCCGTCGCCGTCGACGGCCTCGAGGCCGACTGGCAGGACAACCTCCAGCCGGTCCAGGGCCACGACGGCCTCATGATGGGCGTCCGCAACGACGCGGACGACCTCTACGTCGCCCTCGTCGTCTCCGACGCGTCGCTCGCCCGCCAGATCGCGCTCGGCGGCCTGACCCTGTGGTTCGACCCCGAGGGTGGGAAGGAGAAGGCGCTCGGTGTCCAGTTCCCCCTCGGCGTCCTCGATCGCTCCGGCAGTCCCCCGCCCGGGTGCGCCCCGGGCTCGGAGGGTGGGCGCGGCCGGCCCGCCGAGGTCCCCAGGCCGGCGTTCGGCCGCCTCGCGCTCCGCCGGGGCGAGGGCGACCCCGGGACCCCGCAGCCCGCCGCGGCCGGGACGGGCGTCACGGCCGCCGGGTCGCTCAACGCCGGTCAGATCGTGTACGAACTCCGCGTTCCGCTCCGCGGCGCCGACTTCGCCGTCGGCGCGTCGCCGGGCGCCGAAGTCGGCATCGGGCTCGAGACGCCGGAGTTCGAGCGTCCGGCGCGCGGTGAACGTCCGGAGGGCGGGCGCGGAGGCCCTCCGGGCGGCGCCGGTGGCTTCCCCGGCGGCGGCCCTCCCGGCGGCGGCATGGGCGGCCCCCCGCCCGGTGGTCGAGGCGGTGCGGGCCCCGGCGGGTTCGCCGCCCCTGAGCCGCTCGACACGTGGGTCCGCGTGACGCTGGCTGGGGCGTAGCCCCTGTACAGCGCCTTCGTTAACGGATCCACGGGGCAGCGGTGACCCGACGGCACCCCACGCCGGGCCCGCCGCCCCCCTTCCGTCTCCTCACGTACCCCCAGCCTGCCGCTGCGAGGTCGCCCCCCACCGGGACCGAGGCCGGCGCCCTCGTACGTTCCCGCCCTCCGGCCCGCGTCGTTGTCCCGCCCCATCGCTCCACGACACCCCTGGCCCACGCGCCGCACTCGATGACCCGGACCCGACCCGACCCGACGGACTACGACGGCCTCCCGTGGTCGCGCGGCTCGGAGTACGCCGCGATCGCGGGGTTCTGGACGTTCCTGGCCTTGCTCGAAGTCCTCCGCCGCGCCGTCGACCCGTTCCGGCCGTTCGGGGCGGAGACCCGGACGGCGGTCGTCGTCGCCGGCGCCGCGATCTACGTGGTGTGGGCCCTGCTCACCCCGCTCGTGTTCCGCTTGACCGACCGGTTCCCCCTCGCGCGGGACGCGATCGCGCGGCGGCTCCTCTTCCACCTCGCGGTGGGGCTGGTGGTCGCGCTCGCGGTCGAGGCCCTCAACTTCACGTTCATCCGGTCCGTCGTGGTCCAGGCGGTCCCCGGCGGAGGCGGCCCGCCGTTCCCCCGCCCCGGGACCGGGACCGCGCTCGGCGTGCCGCTGGGCTCGGACTCGGCCGCGGTGCTCCCCACTCGGCCGCCTCGGTTCGGCCTCGGCGCCCTCGTCGGCCGGCTGTGGTTCCTCGACGAGTTCCTGACGTACGTGGCCCTGCTCGCCACCGGCGCCGCGCGCCACACCCTCGTCCGGCTCCGCGACCGCGAGCGGGAGGCCGCGGCGCTCCAAGAGGAAGGGGTGACCCTGAAGGCCGAGCAGGCGACGCTCCACGCCGAGCAGGCGACGCTGAAGGCCGAACGGGCCGAGCTCGAGGCCCAGCTCGCGGACGCCCGGCTGGCCGCGCTCCGGATGCAGCTCAACCCGCACTTCCTGTTCAACACGCTCCACGCCATCGGGTCGCTCGCCGACGAGGACCCGGCCGGCGTCCAGCGCGTCGTGGCCCGGCTGAGCTCGCTGCTCCGGCGGACGCTCGAGGGCACGGCCCGGAAGGAGGTCCCGCTCGCCGAGGAGCTCTCGTTCCTCCACGACTACCTCGAGATCCAGAAGGTCCGGTTCGCCGGGACGCTCCGGGTCCACGAGCGGGTGGACGTGGCGGCCCGTGACGCGCTCGTCCCGACCCTCGTGCTCCAGCCGCTCGTCGAGAACGCGTTCGAGCACGCGTTCTCCGCTCGGGGCGGCGGCCTCCTCACGCTCTCGGCCCGGATCGACGGGGACCAGCTCGTCCTCGGCGTCCGGGACGACGGGCCCGGGCTGGAGGCCGCCGTGGGGGACCCGACGAAGGGCCGCGGCGGGATCGGGCTGGCCAACACGCGCGACCGGCTCGACGCGCTCTATGGCGACACCGCCCGCCTCGACCTCGTCGAGCCCGAGGACGGCGGGCTCCTCGTCGCCGTCACGCTCCCCTTCCACACGGCCGACGACCTCCGCGCCGCCGTGGCCCCCTGACGGTTCCCATGTCCGACCCGCTCCGCGTCCTCCTCGCCGACGACGAGCCCCTGGCCCGCCGCCGTCTCCAGTCCCTCCTCGACCGCGAGTCCGACCTCGAGGTCGTCGCCGCGGTCGCCTCGGGCGCCGAGGCCGCCGAGCAGATCGGTCGGCTCCACGACGAGGGGGTGCCGCTCGACGTGGCCTTCCTCGACGTCCAGATGCCGGGGCTCACGGGGATCGACGTGGTCCGTGCGGTCGGGCCGGAGCGGATGCCTCTGACCGTGTTCGTGACGGCCTACGACCAGCACGCCGTCGAGGCATTCGAACTGGCGGCCGTCGACTACCTCACGAAGCCGTTCGAGAACGACCGGTTCGAGGCGGCGCTGGAGCGGACCCGTCAGGCCGTCCGGACACGCGACCGCGACGCGCTCCACGACCGGCTCCTCGCGCTCCTAGAGGGCCGTCCGCCGCCGCCGGAGGCGCCCACGGCCCGACGCCCGGAGTACCTCGAGCGGATCGCCGTCGAGATGCGGGGGCAGATCCGCGTGGTCCCCGTCGGGGCGGTCGACTACCTCGACATCGACGGGGACTACGTGGCCGTCCATGTGGGCGAGCAGGTCCACCTCATCCGCGACACGCTCTCGGCCCTCGAGGAGCGTCTCGACCCCGACCAGTTCTTCCGGATCCACCGATCGACGATCGTCCGGCTCGACCGGATTGAGTCGCTCCTCACGGCCCCCGGTGGGGACTACGCCGTCCGTCTCCAGAACCGGACTCGGTTAAGCGTAGCTCGGGGCCGCCGCGACGCCCTCGCCGAGCGGTTAGGCTTCGCATAGGTCACGCCTGCCCGGCCTTCGACCTCCAGCAGTTGGCAGGCTTCCCGACGGTCACGGAGTGGACCCCGCAGACCCGGAACTGGACCCTTGGGCAGCACTCCTGACGGCACTCCTCCCCCGACGACCACCCAGAGGGCAAGCGCGACCTCTGAGACCTCCGCGGGCAGGGGTGGGGGTCTGCGGCGTGGCCGCTTGGAAGATGCTGACCCAGGTCGAGAGGGACCGGCTCGCGGTCGGGGCCGCGGAGCCGGAGGAGCGGGACACGAACGGGTCGGGCGCCGTGTCGGCAGGACGTGGCTCGGCCTGGGGCGTGGATGGGGTCATGGCGTGCGCCCCTCAGCGCAGGCTGGGCGAACGCGTGTTCGCCGTGAGTAGGGGGCCGACCGGCGTCGCGGTCGGATACGAGAGCGGACCGCCGTCCGGGGTCAGGGACCGGCGTTCAGGAAACGACCCGGGGGCCTCGGAACGTCGTCCCGTGTGGGCGTCGGACTCGGAGTGGGCGCTCGGACGCCGCGCCGGGTTCGGGACCGGGCCGGGAGGCCGTCAATACCCCTCCCCACGCCGGCTCGTCGGATGGGCAGAAGATGGTGGCTGATCTGATGGCACACCTCGGCGTTACCTTGTCTCTCAGTAGGCGCGGAGGCCCACGCTGCCCCGTGCTCACGTCGTTCGGCAGAACTGGCCGTTCCGCCCGCCGCCAGCCCTCTGGACGCCACGTCCGCGCCCTGAGCCGTGTCTCGAACCGCCCGCTCCTTTTCGCTCCCCTCGCCAGTCGGCGCGGGGGTCCGTGGTGTCCTAATCGTCCTCCTCGGGGTCGCCGTTGCATGGCTCCCCACGGCGGGCGCTCAGACCGTGCTGCGGACGCTCCCCCTCGACGCCCGTGCCGTCGCGGCTCCGCCGGGCACGGACAACCTACTGGTCCTCACGTTCTCTGACGCGGACGGGACGGCCCTCCACGCCGTCGACCCCGCCGCGGGCACCGTCTCCCGGACGCTCGTCCTCCCCGGCGAGCCGGGCATGATGGCCGTCTCCGACGACGGCTCGACCGTCTACATCGGTCGGGTCGACCGCGGGAGCGTCGTCCAGGTCGACCTCGGGGCCTGGGCGATCGTGCGGGACGTCACGCTCCCCGACGAGGGGGGGGCGACCGTCCTCCCCCGCCGGATCGCCGTCGTGCCAGGCCAGCCCGACGTGTTCGTGGCCTCGCTCCGCCGAGTCAACCGGAGCCCCTCGTACGGGGGGATCGCGGTCTACGACCGCGGCGTCCGGCGGCCCGACTCCGTCCCGGGTCACAGCGGTCCCGAGGTGGGGGGGTTCCCTGCGGGACCGGGCCTCCTCCACGGCGTCTGGGACCGCGCCGTCCATCTCATCCACGTCGACGAGGACGGCGCGCGACGGGGAGAGTTCTACTACGCGTTCGAGAACGCTGGCCCCCGGCAGATCGTCCACACGGACGGCCTGATCGTCTCCGAGAAGGGCTCGGTCGTCCGGGTCGAGGGCTACGAGTCCCTCGGTTGGCTCGGACTCCCCGACGCGACGGAGGTGTGGGGGATCATCCGGGGCGTGGTCCCGAGCGCGACCGGCGACCGAGCCTTCTTCCTCGGCGAGGACGGGGTCCTCTACTCGTTCTGGCTCGGCGATATGGCCTCGGCCGGGGTGGTCGACCTCGGCGTCGAGCTCGGCCTCCCTCCGTACGACCCCGTGTCCATGGTGAGGTGGGGGGACCGGGGCGTCGCCGTCGCTGCGGAGGCCGGGCTGGTCCTCGTCGAGAGCCCGCTCCTGTCCGACGCCTACGCCACGCTCGACGCCGTGGCGTCGGTCGACTTCGGCCGGACGGACGCGCCGGTCACCCGGGACGTCTGGATCCGGAACCCCGGGACCGAGCCCGTGACTGTCGACGAGGTGAGGACGGGGGGCGACTTCGTAGCGGTGGAGGCCCCCTCCTCAATCAGCGCCCGTGATTCGGCACGGGTCGTCGTCGAGTTCGCCCCCGGCCGAGCGGGCCCGGCCAGCGGCTCCCTCGCCGTGGCGACGGCGCAGGAGGGCGTGGCCACGTCCGACATCCGCGTGGTCCTGGAGGCCGAGAGCACGGTGCCCAGCATCGACCGCCCGTGGCCGACGCTCTACTTCGACGCCACCGAGGTCGACTCGACCTCTGGCGTGCGGTTGCCCCTCGTCAACCGGTCCGACTCCGACGTCGCCCTCGGGCTCGACTTCGTCCTCGGCGACGACTTCGGGATCCCTTATGGTGTGGCTCTGACTGTGCCCGCGGGGGAGGTCGTCTACGTCGACGTCTCGTTCGCGCCCACCCGCCCGGGCACTCTTCGGGACACCCTCCTCGTCCGCACCGAGGGGACCACGCTCCTCGCCCCGGTCGCCGTCCGGGGGACCGGGATCGCGACGACCGCGCCCGAGGACGCCGCCGCGGCCCCGCTGACGATCGGCCCCATCTCGCCCCACCCGGTCACCTCGGACGCCCGGGTCGGGTACGTCGTCGACCGGCCGGGACACGTCCGCCTCGAGGTGTTCGACGCGGCCGGGCGTCGGGTCGGCCTCTTGGTCGACCGGGACCACGCGCCGGGCGCCTACACCGTGGCGCTATCAGCCGGCCCGTGGCCGCCGGCGCTGTACGTCGTCCGCCTCACGGCCGCCGGCCGGTCGGTCTCCCGGCTGCTCGTCCTCGCCAGGTGACCGGGGGCCGTGTACACACCGGCCTTCGCGCACCGACTCCCTCCCCGCCGATGCCCCGTTCCCTCACGTCCCTCTTGCGCCTCGGGTGCGGGATCGCCCTCGTCGCCTCGGCCCCACGGGCGGATGCCCAGACGAGCGGGAGCGTGTTCCCAGGCGTGTACGGGGAGGAGCTCGTCGAGGCCCTCGCGGCGACCTACGCCCCGGCCTCGACCCTCCCCCTCGCACAGGCCGAGGACTCCCTGCTCGTGTCCTGGTCCGCCGGGATGTACTCGGGGCTCCCGGTCCCGGCCGGCTGCCCGACCCCCTGCGACCCGAGCGACTGGGCCTACGACGCGGCGTCGCTCGTCGCGGACCCGATCTGGCCCCGCGCGTTCGGGACCGACGCCGGTACGGCCCTGGGGGACCTCCACAACCTCGCCCCGGCCCGGGAGGCCATCCGCGACGCCCGGGCCGGCCTCCCCTTCGGCGAGAGCGCCGACGCGGAGACCGCGACGTGGTTCGCGGGCGACACGGCCCGGGCCGACGCCCCGCCCGTCGAGGACCGCGACGCTTGGACCGAGGTCGGGGGCTCGTTCGAGCCCCGGGAGTCCGTGAAGGGCGACGTCGCGCGGGCCCTGTTCTACGTGTACGCGGTCTACGGGCCGTCGGGGAGCGGGCAGGTCGCCCCGGCCTTCTTCGAGCCGGTCCGGGAGACCCTCCTCATGTGGGCCGAGGCGGACCCGCCGTCGTACGTGGAGCGGAGCTGGAACGACCGGGTCGCCGCCCTCCAGTCGACGGCCTCCGGCGATCCCCAGCCGAACCCGTTCGTCTTGGACCCCTCGCTCGCCCGTCGGGCGTTCTTCGCCGGGCCCGTCCTGTACGTCCGGCCCCCGGACCCGGCCGGCGAGCCCCGCGTCACGTCGGGGACGTCGTGGGCCACGGCGTTCGACGACCTCAGCGCAGCCCTCTCGGCCGCCGCCGTGGTCGGCGTCGTCGAGGAGGTGTGGGTCGCTGCCGGGACCTACACGCCCGGTGACAATCGGTACGACACCTTCGGGCTCCGGTCTGGTCTCGCCCTGTACGGTGGGTTCGTGGGGACCGAGGTGGACCGAGACCAACGCGACCCGTCCTCGGCCGTGACGGTCTTGTCGGGCGACATCGGCGCCCCCGGTGACATGACCGACAACGTCGACGTGGTCGTCACGGCGGTGGGGACGGAAGCGGCGCCGCTAGAGGCCCTCGTTCTCGACGGGTTTACCGTCACGGGAGGCGGTACGCCTGGGACGACCCGCCGCGGTGCGGGAGGGATGACCGTCGAGTACGCCTCCATCGAAATCGTCGGGTGCACGTTCGCTGCCAACCACGGTCACACGGCCGGAGCACTGTGGGCACGTGACTCGCACACGATCCTGGCGGACTCCCGGTTCGTCGACAACGCTGGGACGTATGTCGGTGGGCTGTACGTGTCCGATGGGACCCTCGTCATGCGGGACGTCGCGTTCGAGGCCAACACGTCGACCAACGTGTCCGGAGGGGCGCAACTCTTCTCGACCCGGGCGCGCCTCGAGAACTTGACCTTCGAGGGCAACACGAGCGGGAGCGAGCGGCTTGACGGGAGGGGCGGTGGGCTCTCGCTCGAGTACTCCGACGTGACCCTGGCCCGGTCGTCCTTCCGATTCAATCGCACGTTGGGCCCAGGAGGAGGCCTGTACATCGACCGGGGGACGGTGGACGTGTCGGACGTCGTGTTCTATGGCAATCGGGCCGGGGTCGGGCAAGGGCGATACGACGACGTCGGAGGAGGCCTGAGCGCCTCGCCCGCGGACTCGCTCGTCCTGACCAACGCCGTGTTTGTGGCCAACGCCGCGGGCTACGGGAGTGCCATGAGCATCGAGGCCCGGGACGCCCTCCTCTCCAACATCGCGGTCGTGGCGAACGGGGCCCACGTTGAGAACGGGGGGGCGATCCAGGTCGGCCGTCTTCGGGACGGGGACGAGCTTACGCTCGCCAACTCGGTGGTTTGGGGAAACGGGGAGGCTGAGCGGTTTGGGCCCGGGTTCACCTTCCTCGAAGGGACCTCGAACGTCCCGTTCTCCTTCAACGGCAACTACACGTACGCGAGCGGGTACCGATTCAGCCTTCCCGCGAACGTCGTCCCCTACGGCTGCGAGCCGTTCCCGTTCGCCCTGAGCGTGCAGTGCGGCGACCTTGTGGACGGGGAGCCCGTGTTCGCTCGCCCCCCGTCACCTGGCCCGGACGGGATCTGGGCGACGGCGGACGACGACTTCGGCGACCTCCGCCCGACGTCCGAGAGCGTGGCGATCGACGCGGGCGACGCGGCGTTCCTCCCGGCCGACGCGTGGGACCTCGACGGCGACGGGGACGAGGCCGAGCTGCTCCCCCTCGACCTGGCCGGCGAACCCCGGCTCGTGGGGGACGGCGTCGACCTCGGGCCCTACGAGGGCGCGGTCTCGGTGGCCGAGGAGCCCGGTCTCATCGCGGAGCGGGAGGACGGTCTCACGGTCGCGCCGAACCCGTTCCGGACGAGAGCGGAGGTCGTCCTCCGGTCGTCCCGGTCGGAGGACGTGACCGTGGCGGTGTACGACGTGCTGGGCCGCAAAGTCGCTTCCATCCACGACGGCCTTCTCGCGCCTGGCGAGCATCGGATCTTACTCGACGCGTCTGCGCTCCCCTCGGGGACGTACGTAGTCCGGGCGGAGCTCTCGGACCAAATCCTCGTCGCATTGGTCACGGTCGCCCGTTGAACTCTGGACACACGAAGCGACCGTGCTGTGCGGAGAGACCGGGCGTGCCGGCCCGGCCCATGGAAGGGGCCACCCCGTAGAGGGCGGCTGGTGGTCTGGCCGGAGTGTACCGTAGGGCATTGGGGGGACGTCCGGCGCGTCACTTAGCTCGTCCTGTCCCACGGGTCGCGATCGCGTCGCCACTGTTCCGCATCAGGACGGCGGTCGACCTCCTGCCCGGCCCGTGGCTCCCGTTCTTCGCCTCGGTCGCCGCCGTCGGTTACTCCTCCTTGGCCGACGACTGCACCGAGGATGAGCTCGACCTCCTCGGGGCCGGGGCGTCGTCCGTGTTCTTCTGCCGCGCTGAGGGGGGGCGATGCGGGACGAGGGGATCCGTGATGGCGACGTGCTCGTGGTGGACCGAGTCATCG
>CAXRFJ010000033.1:0-2133 GCA_964229475.1 Rubrivirga sp. | reverse complement strand
AGGAGCGGCGCGTCGAGCACGGTCCGGCCGCGGCGGACGGTCGCGAGCCCGCGCCCGCCGGGCTGGAGGGCCCAGCGCGTCGGCGAGGCGGCGAGCGGGGGGAGGGCGCCGAGGCGGTCGGGCGTCACGCCGAGCCCGTCGAGGACCGGGTGCGCCTCGCCGGCCGGCGTCGGCGCGAGCTGGACCTCGACGCCCCCGCCGCGCACGGCGTCGGGCGCCACCGGCAGCACGTCGCCGAAGACGTCCCCGAGGCGGGCGAGGTCGGTCCCGGTCGTCATGACGAACAGGGTCGGGAGGCCGCCCGCGACGGCCTCGGCGAGCCGCCGGGCCTGGCCGGCGTCGGCCGCGGCGCCGGGGTAGCCGGCGAGGACGAGCAGGTCGTAGCCGCCGAGCGCGTCGGGGAGCGCGCCCTCGTAGAACTGGCCCGGCGACCGCTGCGTGCGGACGGTGAGGTCGACGGAGTCGTCGGCGTCGAGGACGGCGCGGAGGGCGGCGAGGTCGGGGCTCGGGCCGGCCGACACCATCAGCACGCGCCGGTCGTCGTCGAGGACGCGGACCGTGAGCGTCCGGGAGTTGTTGCGCGTCGTCGCCTCGCCCGCGAGCGGCCCGACGGTCACGGTGTAGCGGTAGACGCCGGGGGCCGTCGGCGTGATCGTGAGGTCGGCCGTCGTCTCGGCGCCGTCGCCGGGCACGGTGATCGTCTCGCGCGTCACGACGCGGCCGTTCGAGGACACGGTCACCGCCGCCGACTCGCCGCCGAAGCCGGTCGCCCGGACGCCGGCCTGGATCGGGAGCGGGCTCCCCACGCGCGCCACGTCGTTCGTCACGGCCCGCTCCAGGCGGACGTCGCGCGAGGAGAGGCTGTCGCCGGCCACGGCCGTGTAGATCGGGACGGAGAACCGCTCGGCGAGGTAGGCCGGGTTCCGCCCGTCGGTCACGCGCCCGTCGGAGACCAGGACGACGCCGCGGAGGTTGCGGCCGGCGAAGTCGGCCTCGACGCGGGCGAGCGCGGCGGCGAGGTCGGTCCGCTCGCCGGCGAAGCCGAGGCTGTCGCCGCGCAGGTCGGTGCCGGCCGGCGCGGCGTCGTCGGAGAACCGGTAGAACCGGAGCGCCGCGTCGTCGGGCAGGGCGTCGACCGCCTGGCGGACGGCCGCGGCGGGCGGGCCGGCGCCGAGCGTCAGGCTCTCGCTGTCGTCGACGAGGACGGCCAGGAGGGGCGGCTCGCCGGTCCGCGTGACGCGCCGCCAGACGGGGTCGACCAGGAGGACGAGCACCAGGAACAGTGCGGCGAACCGGAGGCCGGCCAGGGCGAGGCGGCGCCCGCCCGAGACCGGCGGCGTGCTCCGGCCGTAGCTCCACCACGCGAGGGCCGCGGCCCCGACGGCGCTGGCGGCCAGCACGACGGGCGAGACGGCGAAGGTCAGATCCACGGTGTGAGCGAGAGGAGGCGGGCGGAACGGAGCGGGACGGTCGTCAGTGCGCCGGCGGCGCGGCGTGTCGGTCGCCGGTGCGTCGGCGCATCGGTCCCTCCGCCTCGGCGCCGAGGCGGGCGGAGTCGCGTGGGAGAGTCCGACTCACCGATGCACCGAACACCGACGCACCGGGTCACCGGCCGAGGGCCGAGCCGTCGAACGCGCCGGGGAGGAGCGCGGCGGGCGTCGTGATCTCGGGGGCGTCGGCCCCGCGCCAGATGACGACGGCGCAGTCGGGCGCGAGCTCGGCGAGGACCTGGCGGCAGCCGCCGCAGGGCGTCCCCCCGGGCGCCGCCGCGCAGGCCACGAACAGGCGGCGGATCGGCCCGAGCCCGGCCGCGCGCGCGCCGACGAGCGCCGTCCGCTCGGCGCAGAGCCCGCGCGTCCAGTCGCCCGCGACCTCGACGTTGGCGCCGAGGACGACGCGCCCGGCCTCGTCCTCGACGGCCGCGCCCACGGGGAACGCCGAGGCGGGCACGACGGCCCGGCTCGCGGCGTCGAGCGCGAGGGCGGCCCCGGCCGCCGCGTCGGGCGGCGGCGGCCTGGGCGTGGGCGCGGCGGCGGGCGGGCACGGGGCGGGGGACGGGCGCGCAACGGACGCCCGGCCCCGCCGGAGGCTCGGTGGTGGCGCGCGCACGCCCCTCACCGCCGGCCCCCGAGC
>CAXRFJ010000032.1:0-10403 GCA_964229475.1 Rubrivirga sp. | reverse complement strand
GGTCCTGGGCGGGCGCGGCGCCGGCGACGAGCGCCAGCAGGACGAGGAGCAGGGGGCGACGGGGCATGGCGGCGCGGGTGGGTCCGAGATGGTACCGCCGCCTCGGCGCCGAGGCGGACGGGGCGGCCACCGCGCGAGCCGCCGCCGACCGACAGGGCGGGCACGGATCGCGCGCGCGCGCCCGTTCGGTGTCCTGACGGGGGACCGGGGCCGGTGGCACGGTCCCTGGAGCGGTCTTCGCGGACCCCCCGACGACCCCCGGGGTATACTCGACACACACCTGATTTTCGACCCCATGCGTGCTCTCGCCGCGGCCTCCCTCTTTCTCCTCGCCCTCCCGGCGACGGCCCAGAGCCAGGCGGACCTGGCCGCCGACGCCGCCATCTCCCAGGACTTCGCCGACGACGGCGCAGTCCCCTACGTCAGCCAGGCCGGGCTGGTCGACACGATGGAGCGGCGGACGGCGACGTCCATAGCCGACGTCCCGCGCGTCTACTACGACTACTACATCGTCCCCGAGGGCCAGAACCGGCTCGAGGCCCGGCTCTCGCTGTACCGCCGGTTCGGCGGCGACCGCGACGTGATCAAGCCGCTCCTGTGGCTCCTCAACCGGAACGACCTCGAGAACCTCAACCCCGGCGACACGCTCGTCGTCCCGACCCACTTCGGGCTCGACTTCCGGGCCTACTCGCCGTTCCCGCGCTACTACCCCGGCGCCCGCGACCTCGACCAGATCGTCATCCTCGACAAGCAGATCCAGGCCTGGGGCGCGTACGCGCACGGCGAGCTCGAGCGGTGGGGCATCATCAACACGGGCTCCGAGAGCGGCCGGACGCCGAGCGGCCGGTTCAACGTCAACTGGAAGGAGGAGTACCGCGTCTCGACGCTCAGCCCGGGCTACGGCTCGACGGCCGCCGACGCCGAGCTCTGGGAGATGTACTGGGTCATGAACCTCCACGAGCAGCGCGGCATCCACATGCACCAGTACGCGCTCCCGACCTCGGGCCCGGCCTCGCACGGCTGCATCCGCCTCCTCGAGCCCGACGCGAAGTGGCTCTACAACTGGACCGACACGTGGGACGTCGAGAACCAGCGCGAGCACATCTCGTCGGCCGGTGGGCGGATCACGGACCAGGGCACGATGGTGCTCATCATCGGCGAGGACATCTCGGAGCCACCGAAGCCGTTCCTCTACCGCGACCAGTACCCGGTCATCCGGATGGTCAACCTCCCGCCGGACCCGTACGCCGTGCCGCCGGGGACCGACCAGCAGCGGGCCTTCGACCGCCTCGCCGGCCGCCGCTAGCGCCGCCCCGGGCCGCCCCGCCTCGGCGCCGTCGGCGGGCGGGCCGAGGCGGACCGCCCCGAACGAGACGAGCCCCCCGCCGGCGTCGGCGGGGGGCTCGTCTCGTTTCAGACGGAGCGGCCGCTACTCGGCCTCCGTCGGGTCGACGTGGATGAGGACGCCCGGCTGGGGCTCCTGCTCGATCCGCACGAAGTCGCGCGTCTCGGGGGTCACGTAGAACGTGAACGCCGTGCCGGGGCCGCCGCCGGTCGAGACCGGCCACGCCGTCTGGCCCTCGACCTCGGTCGGCGCGCCGACCGAGACGGGGACGGCCACGACGCCCTGGCCCGGCGCGAGGAGCTGGATCTCGCCGCGGTAGCCCTCCTCGTAGGGCAGGGCCCGGACGATCTCGAACAGGAACCCGCCGTCGAAGACGGGCCCCTCCAGCTCGACCTCCTGGGTCTCGCCGTCGATGACGACCGTCGCCGCGGCCTCGCCGTAGGTCACCTCGACGGTGGTCCCGTTGACCGACGTCGTCCCGGAGACCGGGACGAGCGAGGGGTAGGCCGCGACCGACGTCTGCTCGATGCGCTGGCCCATCATGGCGATGTCCTGCACGAGCGTCGCCGTGACGGTCCCGGCCGCCTCGTCGACCTCGACGGTCCGCGTGATGGTGCCGGCCTCCTGCTGGACGGGCTCGACGACGCGGATCACGAAGCCCTGCGCGCGCGACGTCAGGGCGGACGCGTCGAGGCGGTCGAGGCCGGGCCGGAGGTCGACGGCCGGCGTCTCGGCCGCCATCGCCGCGAGGGACTCCTCCGTCACCGGCTCGCTCACGACGAGCGCGTCGCCCGTGGCCGGCGTCGTCGTCCGGACGATCGCCCGCGTCGCCGGGTCCACGTAGTAGGTCCGCGGGCGGGGCGCGCGCGTGGCCGCGGCGGTCTGGACCACGGCCCAGGCCATGACGGGCTCGCCGCTGGCCGGCGTCACCTCCTCCATCCCCGTCACGGTGAGGGTGTAGTCGCGGACGCGCGACTCGGACGTGAACGTGGGGACGACGGCCGTGTAGCCCTCCGCGAACGGGAGCGACCGGGCGATGAGCGGCAGGACCTCCGGCTGGAACGGCTCCTGGGGGAGCGTGATGTCGAAGGCGAGCGGGGCGAAGTCGCCGCGGCCGTAGCTCCCGGTGACGGTCGTCCCGTCGTACGTCGTGGTGCCGCGGGCGCCGCCCGCGCTCCGCTCGCGCGAGATCGGGCGGAGCGACGGCCAGGCGAACGTGGCGGTGACGTCGTAGACCTGCCCGGCCTGCGGGAGGTCGGCGTCGGTCGCGAGCGTGACGGTGTCGCCGTCCTGCTGGACGGTCGTGGTGAGGAGGCCGAGGTCGCGGCTGCGGGCCCCGGTCGAGGTGACCGCGACCGTCTCGTCGCCGAGCGTGAGGCCGGCGGTCAGGAGGTCCGGGTGGCCCGGGCGGAGCGTGACGGCGTCCTGGGCAGAGAGGGGCGCCGCGAGGAGGGCGAGGGCGGCGAGCGTGAGAAGGCGCATGCGGGGGTGGGGTGAGGGGCGCACGGTGTGTGCAAAACATACGGGCCGCGCTCCGGCGGAGGTCCCCGCCCGCGACCCGGCGGGGGCGCCCGCGGTCGGCGGGCGCCCGGGGCGGCGGAGCGAGCCGGCTACTCGGCCGGGGCGATCTCGATGGTCACGCCCGGCTGGGGCTGGAACCGCGTCGTGACGAGGTGCCGCGTCTCGGCGTCGACGTAGTACGTCATCGTCAGCGGCCCCATCTCGGCGGCGACCGGCCACACGGCCCGCTCGTCGCGCGTCTCCTGCGCGCCGACGGTGAGGACGATGTCGAAGGCCTCCTCCGGCGCCTGGGCCATGAACGACGGCATCCGGGCGACGACGCCCTCCGCCAGCGGCAGGCTCTGGGCGACGTCGCCGGCCCACGCGCCGTCGAAGACGGGCGCGTCGGTCATCAGCGTGACCGTCGTGGCCTCGCCCGACCGCGGCGTGACCAGCCCGACCACGCCCTCCGGCATGAACTCGAGCGAAGCCTCGACGGCGCCGCCCGACGAGACGTGGGCGCGCGGGGCGAGCGTGGCCGCGTCGGCCACGACCGAGTCGACCTGGGTCATCCCCTGGGCCGGGACGGAGATCTCGGTGACGCGGGTCACGACGCCGTCGGCGATCGCCGTCGTCTCGGTCGCCGTCCCGACGTTCTGCCGCATGGGCGCGACGAGGCGGACGGTGTAGCTGCGGGAGCCGGCCTCGAGCCAGTCGGTCGTGAGCGTCCCGTCGCCGGGCGAGAGGACGAGCGTGTCGGCCGGGGCGTCCTGGGCGGCGGCGCCGGCGGCGGCGACGAGCAGGAGGAGAGAGAGGAGCGTGCGCATGGGGGGGTGTGTCTGGAGGGTGGGGTTATCGGCGGACAAAGTGGACGAGGTACCCCGGCGCCGGGGCGAACGCGATCCGGAGGAGGTCCCGCGTGTCGGGGTCGACGGCGTACGAGCGGGTCCGGCCCTCGGGCGTCGTCTCCTCGACGATCCAGGCCGAGACGGTCTCGCCGTCGGGCCGGGCGACGTCCTCGCGGCCGACGACCTCGAGGTCGTACTCCTCGAGCCGGTCCTCGGCCGTGAAGACGGGCACGACGGCCGCGTAGCCGACCTCGAACGGGACCGCCCGCGCGACCGTCCGGTTCGCGCCCAGCCCGAAGACCGGCGCGATCAGGTGGAGGTCGACCGGGACCGGCGCCGCGTCGGCGTCCTGGTACGTCCCGACCACGTGGAGGCCGTCGAACGTGATCGACTCGACCTCGTCGCCGCGCGCGTTGTGGTCGACGCGGACGTGCGAGATCGGCGTGAGCGAGGGCCACGCGAAGTGCGTCGTGTCCTCGACTTGGTCGCCGCCGCTCCCCATCACGATGTCGACGACGGTGGCGATGGAGACCGTCCCGTCGTCGTGGTGCGTGACGGTCTGGGCGACGGTCCCGAGCGGCTGGAGCTGGGGCTGGACGAGCGCGACGTCGAACGTGCCCGAGGCGAGCGTGACCGCCTCGGTGGCGAGGTCGGGGTGACCCGGCGCGAGGCGGACGGGCGCCTGGGCGAGCGCCGGGAGCGTGACGAGGAGGACGGCGAGGGCCGGGAGCAGACGGGACATCCGGGGAGGCTGTGGGTGAGCCCGGCCCTACGGCCCCTCCCCCCCGCCGGGTTACGCCCGCCTCGGTGGCCCCGCGGACGGACCGAGGCGGACCGAGGCGGACCGACCTGCATGATGCGTCGAGCCTAATCCGTCGGGGTGTGCCGTGTTGCGCGTTTCGTATTGCGTGATCTCTCGGACGAGCCACGCAACACGGGGACCCGCTACCGTCGTGCCTCCGCCAGCCGCCGCCGGAACGAAACGGCGAAGCCGATCCCGAGGATGCCCGTCCCCAGCCAGAGCAGCGAGATGAACGGCTTCTCGTAGGCCTGGACCACGACCCACTCCTCCTGGGCGACCGTGGCCCCGTCGAACACGAGGTTGATCGCGCCCTCGTCGACGACCATCCCGGCGAACGCGGCGCCCAGCGCCCAGTCGGTCGCCCGGTTCTGGACGAACTGCTGGCGGCGGTCCGTGGTGATGACGTAGACCGGCCGGAGCACGCGCGTCTCGCCCGTCGTCTCGTTGACGACGTTGAGGCGGGCGGCAACGGCGAGGTCCACGGAGTCGCGGTCGAGGCCGACGGCGTCGAGGTCGACCTCCAGCTCGTAGTCGTCGAAGGTGACGGTGAAGGCGTGGTCGTGGGCCGGCGTCGCCAGCTTGACGGAGTCGCCCCGGGCCAGCGTGACCTCGGCGCGGCCCTCGGTCGGCGTCTCGCTCATGGCGCTCGGGAAGACGGCCACGTAGAGGTCCCGCGCGACGCCCTCGCGGACGCTCGGGTGCTGGATCCACTGGTCGCGGCCGTCCTTGTAGACCACGTTCCGCGTCTGGAACTGCTGGCCGCGGCGGTCCGTGACGTCCATGACGTAGACCGGCCGGCCCTCGTCGTTGACCTCCTGGCCCGTGTACGTGAACCGGTAGCCGTCGGCCGCGACCGTCCGCCCGAGCGGGACGACGACGTTCTCGCGGCTGCCCTGGACGTCGGTCCCGTTCCCGTCCGAGATCGGGTCGTTGAAGACGGACGAGGCGAAGATGCCGAGCAGCATCAGCCCGAACCCGACGTGGGTCAGCGAGCCGCCGACCATCTTCGCGTTCCCCTTTCCGACCCGCCACATCACGCTGAGGTTGCCCCACAGCATGAAGAACGACGCGAACAGGAGGAGCAGCAGCAAGAGCGACGTGCCGTGGGTCTGGAAGAACGTGCTCACGGCGGCCGGCAGGAGCCCCGCCTCGGCGGGCGCGACGGACCCGGCGGGCGCCTCGACGCCGAGCCCCGGGCCGGGCAGGACGGTCTCCTGCACGAACGGCGTCAGGAGGACCACCGCGGCCGTGCTCACGACCGTCGCCACGACGGGCCGGAACAGGACGCGGTTGGCGTCCTCGACCGTCATCTTGCGCCACCAGAACAACTGGCCCATGCCGCCCAGGAACGCGATGCCGACGGCCAGCGGGAGCGTCCACGTGTTGTAGAAGGCGACCGGGACCGCGCTCGGGTTGTCGCGGAACAGCTTGCCGAAGATGGGCGCGCTCGTGCCGAGGATGATCACGCCGCCCGCCACGGCGAGGAGCAGCGCGCCCGTGAACACGAGCGACTCGCGGCTGAGGATCGCCGGCGGCGTCGTGGGCTCGGGCAGGTCGCGCCAGCGCCACGCCAGCATCCCAAAGCCGAGCACGCCGACCGTCGTGATCCAGAGGAGCAGCTGGTTGTAGAGGCCGAGGTCGACGAAGCTGTGGACCGACACGTCGCCGAGGATGCCGCTCCGGGTGAGGAACGTCGAGTAGATGACGAGCTGGAAGGCGAGGACGCTCAGCCAGAGCGCCGCCTTGTGGCCGGCCGCCGTCTTTTTCTGAACCACCATCGCGTGGAGCGCGGCCACGGCGAACAGCCACGGCACGAGCGACGAGTTCTCGACGGGGTCCCACGCCCACCAGCCGCCGAAGCTGAGCGTCTCGTAGGCCCACCAGCCGCCCATCATGATCCCGACGCCGAGGATGCCGCTCCCCGCGAGGGCCCACGGGAGCGCCGGCTTGACCCACTGCGTGTACCGCTGGCGGTAGAGCCCGGCCACGGCGAACGCGAACGGGACCATCAGGAGCGTGAACCCGACGAACAGGGTCGGCGGGTGGATCGTCATCCAGGGGTTCTGGAGGAGGTCGTTGAGGCCCTGCCCGTCGGCCGGGACGAACCCGGGGTCGGCCGCGAACATAGGTGCCTCGGGGAACTTCTCGGCCAGCGTCACGAACGGGCTGGCCCCCACCGGGAGCGGCCCGAGGCGGAGCCCCACGACCATCGACAACAGGAACGCCTGGCACACGGACACGACGGCGAGGACGGGCGCGGCGAACACGCGGCGGTTCTCGTTCGCCACGGGCCCGCCGTCGGTCCGCACCGACCAGCGGATGAGGAGGCCGGCGACGGCGGCCGTCATCAGGATCCACAGGAGGAACGAGCCCTCCTGGCCGGCCCAGAACGCCGAGAACTGGTACCGGAACGGCATCGCCGTCGACGTCTGCTGGTAGACGTAGGCGTACTCGAACCGGTGGCCGAACAGGGCCGCCCAGAGCATCGCCGAGGCGAGCCCGGCGCCGCCCGCGACGGCGGCCCAGCTCCACCGCCCGACGCGGGCCCACTCGGCGGAGCGGGCGCCGTCGGCGCGGGAGGCGAGGGCGTAGGCGACGACGGCCGCCAGCGACCCGACGAAGGCGACGACGAGGGAGAGGTGACCGACCGTTCCGATCATGTCGACAGGGGGCGTTTCAGCGCGGAATGAAACCTACGAGCGGCCCCCGTTCGGTCGTGTGCGCCGGTCGTGGATTCAGCACGCCTCGGCGGAGCCCGGGCCGCGGGCGGCCCGCTCGTCGTGACACTTCCGGGACATCCGGCCCCGGCGCGGGTCGGGGCGGAGCGGCGGGCCGTGCGGTTCGTGGCGCGGGGCTGCGGCTCATCTCCTCCTGGCTGCATCTCGCGACGTGGCGCCGGGGCCGCGACACCTCCGTGATGCGAACGGCGGCTGAAACAGGGAATCTGTGGAGCGTCGGACGCCCCCCCGGCCCGGCGCCTCCCTCCCACCACTCCCCCACCGCGATGCCCACGACCTCCCTCGCACAGGCCACCTACGACCGCCGCAAGGCCACGCTCCGTCGCCTGCTCGGCACGGCCGCGCTCGTCCTCGCCGGCCTCCTCGCCCTGCCCGCCGCCTCCGCCCAGAGCCGGGCGCCCGAGGACCGGATCGAGCGGCGCGTCGAGTCGCTCCGCGACGCTCTCGACCTGAGCGACGCCCAGGCCGCCGAGGTCCGCGCCCTCTTCGAGGCGGAGGCGGCGAGCCGGCCGCCCCGGGGCTCGCGCGGCGCCGGCGCCCGCGAGGCCCGCCGCGCGCAGATGGCCGAGCGCCGCGCCGACCTCGAGCGCCAGCTCGCCGAGGTCCTCACGCCCGCGCAGCTCGACGCCTACCGCACGTGGCAGGAGGAGAACCCGCCCCGCCGCGGACGCCGCGGCGGCATCTAGCCCCACCTCGCTCCCCCCGCCTCGGTGCCGAGGCGGGGGCGCCCGTCCCCCCGGCCCCCTCCCGCCATGCCGACCCGCGTCCTCCTCACCGTCCTCGGCCTCGCCCTCGCGGGGCCCGCTCTCGCCCAGGCGCCGGTCGCCGTGAGCGGCACCGTCGCCGACGCCGAGAGCGGCGCGGCGCTGCCCGGCGCGACCGTCTTCCTCATCGCGCCCGACAGCTCGCAGACGGGCGCCGCCGCCGGCCTCGACGGGGCGTTCCGGCTGGACGTCGCGCCCGGCACCTACCGCCTCCGCGTCACGTTCGTCGGCTACGTCGCGTCGGAGCGGGCGCTCGCCGTGACCGGGCCCGTCGACGTCGGGCAGATCGAGCTGGCGGCCGACGCCGAGGCGCTCGGCGACGTCGAGGTCGAGGCCGTCCGCCAGCGGGTCGAGGTCCGCGGCGACACGACGGCGTTCAACGCCGACGCCTTCGCCGTCAACCCGGACGCGAACGCGGGCGACCTCGTCGAGAAGCTGCCCGGGGTCACGGTCGAGAACGGGACGGTCACGGCCGAGGGCGAGACCGTCCGCCGCGTGCTCGTCGACGGCCGCGAGTTTTTCGGGACCGACGTCCAGGCGGCGCTCGCGACGCTCCCGGCCGAGATCATCCAGGAGGTCCAGGTGTTCGACCGTCAGAGCGACGCGGCCCAGTTCTCGGGCTTCGACGACGGCGAGGCCGAGAAGACGATCAACATCGTGACGCGGCCGGGCATGGGGAACGGCCAGTTCGGCCGGGCCTACGCGGGCGCCGGGCCCGAGGGCTCGTACCTCGCCGGCGGCAACGTGACGATGCTCGACGGCGACCGCCGCATCACGATCGTCGGGCTGGCGAACAACGTGGACCAGCAGAACTTCGCGACCGAGGACCTCCTCGGCGTCGTGGGCGGCGGAGGCCGGGGCGGCAGGGGCCGCGGCCGAGGCGGCCGCGGCGGCAGCGTCGGCGACCTCCTCGTCGACGACGCCGACGGCGTCAACGAGACGACGGCGCTCGGCGTGAGCGTCTCCGACAAGCTCTTCGACGGCGCGCTCGACGTCGAGGGCAGCTACTTCTTCAACACGACCGACAACCGGCTCGACGCGGCGCTCACGCGGTCGTACCTCAAGAACGGCGCCGTCTCCCAGCTCTACGGCGAGACCGAGCTCTCGGAGGGGACGAACACGAACCACCGCCTCTCCCTCCGCGCCGAGGCCGACCTCTCCGACCGGACGCAGCTGACGGTCCGCCCCACGCTGTCGGTCCAGTCGAACGCCTCGACCGGCTCGCTCCTCGGCCTGACGACGCTGCCCGCCGGCGACCTCCTGGCCGAGACGAACTCGACCGACACCGCCGACCTCGACGCGCTCTCGGGCGGCGTCAGCGCGGTCCTCCGGCACCGGCTCGGCACGTCCGGGCGGACGCTCACGCTCGGCCTCGACGCCTCCGCGAACGGCCAGGACGGCACGCGGACCCAGCTCTACAGCGTCACCGGCCGCGCCGAGGACGACGACGTCGACCAGCTCGTGACCACCGACGCGGCCTCGCGGAGCGTCGGCGCGCGGCTCCAGTACACCGAGCCGATCGCCGGCGGCCAGCTCCAGCTCTCGTACCGGCCGCAGCTGTCGTGGGGCGCGTCCGACCGCCTCGCCTCGCTGGCCGACGCGACGGGCGCCTACACGCTCCCGGACTCGGCGTACTCCAGCCTCCTCGACCAGCGGTCGCTCGTCCAGCAGGCCGGGGTCGCGTTCCGGTTCGGCTCGGGCGGGCGCGGCAGCGGCCCGCGCGGCGAACGGGGCGGCCCGGGCGGCGACCGAGGCGGCGAGGGCCGCGGCCGGAGTCGGGCCGGCCTCAGCGCCCAGGTCGGCCTCGACGTGCAGCACGAGCGGCTGGAGGCCGAGCAGGCCCTCCCGACCGCGTTCACCGTCGACCGGAGCTACTGGTCGGTCCTCCCCTCGGCCCGCCTCCGGTTCGGGATCGGCGAGGCCGGCCGCGTCAACCTCGACTACCGCGCGCGGACGCAGACGCCGTCGGCCAGCCAGCTCCAGGACGTCGTCGACAACCGGAACCCGCTGCTCCTCACGACGGGCAACCCGGACCTCCAGCCGAGCACGACGCACACGCTCCGCGCCCGCTTCAACCGGACCGACGCGCAGGGCGGCTCCGTCCTCTTCGGCCTCCTGAGCGGGACGTACGGGCAGAACGCCGTCGTGACCTCGACGACGCTCGCCGCCACGCCCACCGAGGTCGCGCCGGGCGTCGTGCTCCCGGCCGGCGCCCAGCTCACGCGGCCCGTCAACCTCGACGGCTACTGGAACGCCCGCGCGCTCGCCACCTACGGCCGGCCCGTCGGCGTCCTGAAGAGCAACGCGAACCTCTCGCTCGGCGCCAGCTACACGAGCACGCCCGGCCTCGTCGACGGCGACGAGAACGTGACCGACCAGCTCGGCATCGACGGGCGGCTGTTCCTC
>CAXRFJ010000031.1:0-8995 GCA_964229475.1 Rubrivirga sp. | reverse complement strand
GCGTAGCCGAGCGCGGCGACGCTGACGGCGAGCGCCGCGAGGATCAGCGTCTTGTAGGTCGAGCGCTCCTTGTGGTGGACCTCCTCCTGGGCCTGCTTGAGGTCCTCGTAGGCCTGGCGGATAAACCGCGTCCGCTCGCCGACGGTCTCGTCGTCCTCGTCGCCCCGGAAGTAGCGGTCGACGACGGCGTCGTAGGACAGCTCGCCGTCGCCGCCCGCGGGCGCCCCGGCCGGCTCCGTAGCCTCCCCGGCCTCGGCGTCGAGGCGAGGCACCTCGGGCTCGGGGGCCGGGTCGGTGGCGTCCTCCACGGTGTCGGGGCGCGGCGGGAGCTCCCGGGCCGTGTCGCCGTAGTCGGCCTCGGCCGGGCGAAACGGGTCGGGCTCCTCTTCTTCGGTCGCGGCCTCCTCCCCCTCGGGCGGCGCGGGGCCAGGGTGGGCGGTCGCGCTGTCGGCCGCGAGAGCGAACCGGAGGACGGGGCCGCCCTCCCCCACCTGCACCGACGCGGGGCCGTCGACCCAGACGCGCTCGACGCGCGCGCCGTCGACGAGCGTGCCGTTGGCGCTGCCGAGGTCGGTCACCCACCAGCCGCCCTCGCCGGGCATGACCTCGAGGTGGCGCCGGCTGACCCGGGCCTCGTCGAGCGTCACGTCGCAGGCCTCCCGCCCGACCGTGAACGGCCGGTCGAACGTCCACGCCTCGCCGTCCGCCTCGACGCGGAGCGGGGGCGGGGCGACCGACGGGCCGGGGGGCTCAGGCGGCATCCGCGGATCCGGCTGGCACGGTCGGCACCTCGACCCCGAACACGATCCCGACCGGGTGCGGCAAGACCGCGCGGGGTGGCCGGAGGCGGACGCCGTATGTCCGCGAGGCCTCGGTGTCGTGCTCGTCGAGGTACTGGACCGTCACGGCGTCGTCGTCGACGGGCCCGCCGTCGCCGCGGAGGAAGGCGCGGAAGCGGCGGTCGATCTCCCGGAGCGCGGCGTCGGGCTCGAGGCCCGCGCACTCGCGACCGATCACGAGCGCGCGGTGCGACGCGAGCGCCGTCATGACGGCGGCCGAGAAGCTGGACTGGGCCGCGCTCTCCGCGTCGCCCGCGACGGCCGCCGAGGCGGGCGGCCCCATCACGGCGCGGTCGGTCCGGAGCGGGCCCGAGAACCCGAGGACGCCGGCCCGCGCAAGGTCGTTCAGCACGCCGTCGCCGAACGCCGCGGCCAGCGGCATCGCGCCCATCCGCGTGGTGCGGACGGGGAGGTCGCCGACGGCCTGGCCGGCCGCGGCCGTCGGCCAGCCGCGGGCCTTGTGGGCCTCGGCCATCGCCAGCCCGACGAGGAGCGCGCCGCCGCCCCAGAGCCGCTCGCCGCCCGCGACGCCGTGGGCCGTGTCCGGGTGCTCGTCGCCGTAGGCGTGGCGGAGGAGGAACGGGGGGACGGCGAGCGTGAGGAACGCCGCGTCGGGCCGCCCGCGGAGCGTCCGGAACGCGGCGTACTCGGGCTGCTGGAGGAGCGCCGTGGCCGGCGGGAGCTTCGAGAAGTCCGTCGGCGCGCCGAGGCCGAAGAAGGCCGGCGCGGCGCTCACGACGACGGGCACCTGGAGGCTCGCGCCGGAGGCCGCGAGGTCGCCCAGCGCCGCGAGGTCGGCCGAGGTCGCCTCGACGGCGTGGTCGAGGAGGACGGCCGCGAGCGGCGTTTTCTCGGACCCGCTCTCGTACTCGGGCAGGAGGACCTGGAAGTGGACGGCCTCGGCGAGCGCGCCCTTGGGCGCCGCCAGGACCGACAGCCGCGCGCCGTCGCGGAAGGCGAGCCGCTTGACGAGCATCCGGAGCCCGCGCCACGCGGCCTCGGCCCGCCGGACGTCCTCGTGCTCGACGATGGCCGCGAGCGTCTGGCGGAGGCGACCGGCGAGGGACTCCGCGACGCGCTGCGCCGCCGCCCGGTCCACGTCCCCCGCCGGCTCCGAGGCCGCGTCGACGAGGGCGCCGAGGGCCGCGCTCCGGGGGGGCGCCGAGGCGCCGTCGCCGTCGAGGGCGACCAGGCCGAGGAGGGCGTCGAGGCTGCCGTCATCGGCCGGAGGGGCATCGCGCCCGGGCCTGGCGGCGACCGCGGAGACCAGCGCGTCGGCCCCCGCGACGCCGGTGGCGCGGAGCGCCTCGCGGAGGGCGTCGAGCGATCCGCCGGGCGCGTCGGCGAGGGCGGCCTGGGCCGCCGCCGCCGCTCTCAGCGCGGGCACGCGCTCGGCGATGCCGGCCGGCGTGAAGGCGTCGAGCGCGTCGGCCGTCCACTCGACCTCGGTCCGCTCGCCGTCGAGTCCAGGCACCGAGACCGCCAGCGTCGGGCCGTGCGCGGCCATCCGCTCGGCGAACGTGTTCGCGTCGACGTCCCAGACGCGGTCGCCGGCCTGCCAGTCGGGCGCGGGCGCCTGCGGGTCGAGGTCGGCGACGAGGACGAGCCGGAAGGCGCCGCCGCGCTCGCGGACGGCCGCGCCAGCGGTGGGCGCCTCGGCCGTCGTGCGGTCCGGGTCGGACGTGATCTGAAAGCCGACGGACGGGGACTCGGACATGGCGCAACGGGGACCGGGGCCGCCCCGGGCGTGGGGCGGCCGACTGCCCCTATACACTGGAAACGTACGCGCCCCCGGTCACGGCGCCCCCGGCGGCTAGCTCGCGTAGTGCCCGGCGACGTACCACCGGCCCGGCACGGCCGTCGAGGCCTCCGCCCACGCCGCCATCGCGCCGAGCGCCGCCCGCTGGCGGGGCACCTCCCACCCCGCGTCGAACGGGACGGGCATCCGGTAGCGGACCGCCAGTTCGTCGGCGATCCACCGCCGCAGCCGGTGCGGCACGTACGGCGCGGCGAGCGAGGCGACCTGCGCCTCCGGCCCCGCGGGCCGCCCGAGGCGGAACCGGTCGGCCTCGGCGAAGCGCCCGGCGTGCTCGTCCCACCATGCCCGCCACCGCTCGGCGTCGGTGCTGGGGAGGACGATCGTCGTCCCGCGCGGCGGCTCGCCGGGCGGCGTGAGCGGCTCGCCACGCGCGAGGCGCGCCCTCTCATCGTCGAACAGCTCGTCGTCGTCGGGCACGTCCTCGACGAACGCGTCGTCGGTGAGGCCGGCGCCCTTGATCATCTCGAGCGCGCGGGCGGCCTCGGCCGCGGCGTCCGTCGCGAGCGCGTCGACGAGGGGCGGGACGGAGCGCGGGTCGCCGAGGAGCCCGAGCGTGTCGGCGGCGGCGGCGGCGCTCGGCGGGTGGCGGAGGACCTCGTGGAGCCACGGCACGACGCCGCCGTGCCCCGCGAGCGCGAGCGCCGGGACGAGCGCGGGGTCGGTGCGCGCCTCGCGGAGGACGGCCGCCGGCGCCTCGGGCGCCCCGCTCCGCAGGAGCGCCACCGCGGCTTCCAGCCGGACCTCCGGGTCGTCGTCATCGAGCAGCGGGCGGACCGCACCCTCCACGATCCCGTCGGCCGCCCGCCCGAGGGCCCGGACGATCCGGGCGCGGAGCGACGGCGGCGCGCCGGGGAGCGCATCCAGGAGCGCGTCGCGGCCGGGCACCTGGCGGTGGGCGACGAGGTCGGCGGCGAGGCGGAGGCGGCGGGGGTCGCCGAGCCGGTCGGCGCGGAGGGCACCGGCCTCCCACGCCTCGGGCAGCTCGGCCACGAGCGCGTCGGACATCGCGTCGAGCGCGTCCTCGTCCTCGGGGTCGACGCCTTCCATCGCCATGCCGACGAGGTCGCTCCGGCCCTGGCGGCAGAACACGCGGAGGGCGGCGTGGAGCTCGCCCGCGTCGCCCTCCAGCGCCTGCTGGCGACAGACGGCGAGCGCCAGGTCGCCGCCGAGCACGAGCGCGTCGAGGTGGGCCTCGAGGCGGGCCTCCTCGTCGCCGAGGTCGTGCCACGCGAGCTCTGGGTTCTCGCGATCCGCCGGCCGCTGTTCCCAGTGCGACGCGGCCTCCTCGAGGTGCTCGAGGTAGAGCCCAACGCGGAAGCCGTCGCCGGAGGGGACTTCGGCGAGCGTCTCGGGCAGGGAGGCCGGGCCGGGCATCAGGTGGGGAGGCCGCGGGCGCGGCGGTTCGTCCGCATCATCGGGACGAGGTCGCCGAGGAGGTCGTCGGGCGTGGCCGTGGGCGGGCCGAGGCGGGCGGGCTCGGGGCAGAACGCGTAGCGGTCCGGCATCGGCCACCCGCGAGCCTCGGCGAGCGCGAGCAGGGCGAGGCCCTCGACGAACACGTGCCGCGCCATCAGGAACGGCGGCTGGTCGCTCCGGGCCGTCTGGAGCGCCTCCACCCACGCCTCGCGCTCGACGAGCAGGTCGGCGAAGGCTTCGCGGAAGGCAGCCGGGTCTGCGGCGGCGAGCGCGCGGCAGAGGTCGAGCCGCGGCGACGCCGCGCCCTCCAGCGCCGCCTCGAACCGGTCGAGGAGGGCGCCCGCCTCGGGGAGCGCACCGGCCGCCTCAGGCGCCGCCTCGCGCCCGACGAGCGCGTGGTAGCAGAAGTCGTCCTCGTACTCGCTCTCGAGGATCCAGTCCGCCGGCGGGAGGCGGACGAGCTCGCGGACAAGTGGGGCGTACCGCGACGCGATCGCGCAGAAGAGGGCGCCGGTCCGGCTCCGGGCGCGGGTGGGCGGCGCGGCCTCGTCCCGGAGGCACACCTGGTAGAACTGGCGCCGTGCGTTGGCGGCGTGAACGAGTCGCTGACGGAACCGCTCGGCGTCGTACTCCAGCAGGATCGCCCCGATCGCCAGCCCTTCGAAGGCGTCCGCGAGGTCCTCGTAGACCCGCCCGGCCTCCTCGGCGTCGGGGCCATAGGCGGCGGCGGCGAGGCCGTCCTGGGCCGCCTCCAGCAGCTCGTCGTAGACCTTCGGGAGCGAGTCCATGGGCCTAGGTGATGACCTCTTCGAGCGGGACGAAGCGGAGGCCGGTCGACTCCGTCGCCTCAAGCGCGTCGGCCACGTCGTGGCGGACGAACACGCGGCCCTCCATGTTCTTCGGGCGGAACAGGGCCGGCGCGCCCTCGAGGCGGGCCGGGTCCAGCACGACCCCCTGGCAGCTCATGATCGTCTCCGGATCGAGGGGGTTCCAGAGGATCTCCATCGCGTCGTGGTCCAGCGCGTCGACGACGTGGCATGAGTGGGCGATGACGTGTTCGTCGCTCGCCACTCGGCCCTTGTGGTCGTAGATCGTCACCGGGAGGTACTCGACGTCGGGCGGGTCGAAGGCGGCGATCGCCTCGCGCAGCGCAGGCGACACGAGCGGGAGGCCGTCCCCACCCCGCGAGTGGACCGCGTCTGGCAGGAGCACGTCCCGGGGGTAGGCCGGGTCCATGTGGAACGCGGCGTCGGACGGCCACGACGCCGCACAGGAGACCCCCTCCCACAGCTCGTAGTCGTCCGGGACGTTGGCGATCGCGGTCAGGGTCGCGAACCCGTGCGGGGTCGTGCTCCAGGCGACGTAGTCGGGGGCGGGCATCAGATTCGGGAGAAGACGCCGGTCATCGCGGCGGTGTTGACCCCCGGGCTCCGGGGGACGGGGACGGCCGCCATCGAGAGCGGCAGGTACCACGTGGCGTGGAGGGGCCACGTCGTGTCGTGGCGCTTCGCCCAGGACTGGGCCGTGCCGCCGTTCCGGGCCGCCCGCGCCGCGAGCGCGTTGTCGAAGTGGCGGGAGGCCCCCACCAGGAAGCGCTCGATGTCCTGCGGGTCCGTCGTGTGGAACTTCTGCCCTTTCTTGAGCTTGTTCCAGATCTGGACCTGCATAAAGTCCTTGCACTCGTCGGTGTACCCACCCTTCGTGTTGTGGTCGTTCTGGTGGCAGCACACGTCCTGCGCCACGTACCCCGCCTTGAACGCCTTCCGGAGCGGGAGCCCGATCATGTTCTTGGGGTTGTTGAGGTCCCAGTCCGTGATCCAGAGGCAGGCCTCGACGTAGTCCTTGTGCGCGTCGTCGTCGAACGACCGGTCGCCGATGGCGTGCTCGCAGATGATGTGGTGGGCCTCCCAGCACGTCTTCTGAGCTGGCTTCCCGTCGAGCGAGCCCGTGATGGTCCGGGCGTCGGTGAAGCCACTCGTCGTGTTGTCGCGGTAGTAGCTCTTCCGCGTGAGGACGCTCTTCCGGTCGGCGGGGAGGTCGAAGTGGTCGCTCGGGCTGGCTTCCTTTCCGGCCATGGCTACGGGGCGTCGACGGTGAGGACGGCGCGCGGGCCGAGCGCCTCGGCGGCGAGGAGGAGCGCGCTCGGGGCTGGCGCGTAGCCACGGGCGAACGCCCGGAGCGCGAGCGCCAGCCCGACGCCCGCGCTCGCGGCGCCTGTGTCGCCGACGGCCGTGGCCGGGTAGAGCGTCCGCCCGACGCCCTCGCGCAGCCGCTCGTCGGCGACGACGGCGTGGCCCCACTCGGCGCTGCGGAACGGCTCGCCGTTGCAGTCGGAGACGGGCCACACCGCCGGCCCGGCGGGCAGCGAGCCGACGGCCCGCGCGAGGCCGCGCCCGAGCGCTGGGCGGCCCGTGTAGAGGTGGTCAGGCTCGTCGCCGAGCGCCCCCGCCCCGATCCGCCCGAGCGGCTCGCGCGCGTCGTCGCCCTCGACGACGACGAACACCGACGCCTCGCCCGGCTCGAGACCGGCCCCGCCCGTGGTCGCCAGGAGCCGGGCGTGCTCGTGGAGGGCCGTCACCGCGTCGCGGTCGACGAGGCTGTCGACGGCGCCGACGACGCACGGCGTCCCTCGCTCGGCGAGGTGCTGGGCATGGCCGAGCGCGCGGACGAACCCCGTCCGCCCCTCGAACGCCGCGAACCGGCTCGGCGGCACGGGCGCTCCGATGACACGCTCGGCGACGGCCCGGACCCGTTCGGCGTCGAGGCGGGCGGGTCCGGGCACCGGGACTTCAGGTGGGTCCACCTCGGGCTCCGCGTCGGGGTCCGGGAGCGGGAGCGGCGGCGCGGTCGGGAGCGGCTCGGGGAGCGCGATCAGCCAGTGGGCCCGGCGGAGCGTCTCCGCGGGCGCTGACCGCCCCAGATCGGCGAGGCCCAGCTCGACGAGGCGGAGCAGCCGGGCCGCCCCCTCGAACCCGTCGGCCAGTCCGTCGACGGGGTGGCCCGTGACCGGCTGCGGGTCGTTCGTCTCGGGGTCGGCGACGAGCGTCGCCAGCGGGGCCGGGCGGACGATCCCCGCGCGCGCCGCCGCCGCCGCCGTCACGACGTCGTGCCCAAGGCTCGTCACCAGTCCCACGGCCGTCAGCGTCGCCATCGCTAGAGCGGCTTGTCGCAGATGACGCACGTCGGCTTCGGCGGGAGGCCGATCGCCACGACGGGCGGCTGGAGGACCGGGAAGGGTGGCGTGTTCTTCTGGTTGTGGAGCATGATGTCGAACGCGCGCGCCGCGTTCTTCCCCTCCAGCTTCACGTTGAAGGAGAACATCACGAACTCGGCCTTCCCCTTGATCTTGTTGCTCACGACGCCGCCGCCCGCCGTCCCGGCCTCGTCGCCCGTGCTCATGCGGAAGTTGGAGTCCTTCGTGCAGACCGGGTTGCCGTCCATCTTCACCTTCTTGGTCCCCTTCGCCGTGTCGGTCGACATGGCGACGTTCGGGTAGGGGATCGGGACCGGCCCGCCCGGCGTCGGCGTCTTGCACACGTCGGGGAACGCGATCGTCGTCCCGTTGCTCGTCTTGTGGACGACCGAGAGGAAGTTGACGCCGACGGACGAGGGCATGGCTCGTTGAGGGAGACGGTGACGGACCGGAGGTCGTGAACGCCGCGCGGCGGGCGGACGGCGCCACTCCACACGCGGACCACCTCGCCGCGGAGCCCGGCGTCGCCGTCGACCACGACGCGGTCGAGCCCGAGGTCGATGGGGAGGTCGCCGGCCCGGCGGCCGGCGACGGTCGCCGTCGGCGCGAGACCGGGGAGCGTGAACCGGAGCACGCCGTGCGGCGAGACGCCGAGCGCCGCGCCGTGCTCGTCGCCGCGGAGACGGCCCGGGACCGTCAGCTCGGCCGGCGCGACGTCGAAGAAGCGGACGTCGAAGTCGTCGGGCAGGAGCGGCTTCCGGCTCGCGGACCACGCCTCGTCGTAGGTCCCGGCGAAGGCCGCGCGCGGCTGCCAGCCCGGCGCGACGAACCCGACGGGCGCGGGCGCCGGCCGGTCGTCGGGCGTGCGGATGAGCTCGTCGGCCCGCTCGAGGTTCGGGAGCGGCGAGGCGTCGAGGACGCGGCGCGTGCGCGGCGCGCGGAAGCCGACGCCGACGGGGTTGCGCGCGTCGAAGCCGTGGTCGCGCTCGGCGCTCGGGCTCGTGTCGGAGCCGCCGGCGGCGCGCTCGTAGACGAGCGGGATCCGCTCGAAGGGCTCCGGTCGCGACATCCGCGTCACGCCCAGGGCCGACTGCCACTCGCGGTCGCCGAAGACGCGGAACGACGCCTTCGCTGCCCCCACCTGCACGCCGACCGTCCCCTCGCGCGCGCCCGGCTCGCCCGGGTACGCCGAGCCAACGAGGACGACGTCGGTCGAGGTCTTGCGGATGGCGAGGTCCGAGGCGTAGGCGACGCTGGAAGCGCCCTCCTCCCCTACGAACGTGTCGGCCAGTTCTACATCTCGCTGGACCTCCGCTGGCGCCATCCCGCCCTGCCCGTCGAGCGCGTACGTCGCCTTGAGGAGGACCACGAGGAGGTCGGCCCCGTCGAGGTCGGCGACGGCCGCCGGGACGGCGGCGAACGGCGTAGGGTTGACGACCTCCATGGCTAGTTGATGGCGACGCTGGCGCCCTTGACCTTGTGGAGCCGCTTGGCCCGGCTCGTGATGTCGGTCCCGAGCACGACCACCTTCCCGCGCTTGTCGATCTTGACCGACCCGCCGCCGCACGAGAGCGAGAGCGACTCGTCGGCTGCGATCGTGATCTTGCGCCCTGCGATGCGGACGGTCTCGACGCCCTCCGGCACCACGACCTCGACGACCCGGCCCGCCTCGGGCGGAGTCTCAACCCGCCCGGCCGGGACGTGCCGCGCGACGCGGCCGAGCACGTA
>CAXRFJ010000030.1:0-8185 GCA_964229475.1 Rubrivirga sp. | reverse complement strand
TCAAGGGCGGCCTCCGCGACCTCGTCCTCTTCGCCCGCCACAACCTCATCTCGGACCCGCCGTTCTCGCGGCTCGACCTCGTCTCGTGCCGGAACGTCCTGATCTACCTCAACCGGTCGGTCCAGCGGCGCGTGCTCACGGCGTTCCACTACGCGCTCGCGCCCGACGGCTACCTCTTCGTCGGCGGCTCGGAGGGCGCCGACGTCCTGTCGAAGGGGTTCGCCGAGGCGGACAAGGGCGCGCGCGTCTACCGCCGCCGCGACGTGGCCCTGGGCGGCGACCGGTTCGAGCTGTTCTCGGGGAGCCGGGCCACCTCGCCGCGGCCCGCGCGCGCGGCGCCCCGGGCCGACCCGCCGTCGGGCCTCGTCCGCCGCTACGAGGCGTGGACGCTCGAGGCGTACGCCCCGCCCCGCGTGCTCGTCGACGAGCACCACGAGATCACGCACGTCTTCGGCGGGGCGGGCGACTACCTCCGCGACCGCGAGGGGCCCGTCACCAACAACGTCGTCGAGAAGGTGCTGCGGGCGTTCCGAATCGACCTCCGGTCGGCCCTGTTCCGGGCGTTCTCGAAGGGCGAGGCGACCGACACCGGGTTCCGCCGCGTGGCCGTGGGCGGGAGGGAGCGCGTGGTCCGGCTTCACGTGGGGCGGGCCGGCGGGGCGGCCGAGGCCGACGGGCTGGCGGAGGTCGTGTTCGTCGAAATCGACCCGGCCTCCGTCGAGGGCCTCCGCGCGGGCGTAGCCGAGCGGGGCGGGGGCGACGAGCCCCACGACGACCCGGCCGTGGCGCGCATGGAGGAGGAGCTCCGCCGGACGCGCGAGCGGCTCCAGGCCATCGTCGAGGAGCAGGAGACGTCGAACGAGGAGCTCAAGGCCTCGAACGAGGAGCTCCAGTCGATGAACGAGGAGCTCCAGTCGACGACGGAGGAGCTCGAGACCTCCCGCGAGGAGCTCCAGTCGATGAACGAGGAGCTCCACACGGTCAACCAGGAGCTCAACACGAAGGTCGAGGAGCTGACCCGCACGAACGCCGACCTCAGCAACCTCATCGCCTCGACGGCGATCGCGACGCTGTTCCTCGACCGGAGCCTCCGGGTCTCGCGCTACACGCCGGCCGCGGCCGAGCTGTTCAACCTCATCCCCGGCGACCTCGGCCGGCCGTTCGACCACGTCACGCACCGGCTCGCGCACGACGGGCTGACGGCCCTCGCCCAGCGCGTGCTCGCCACGCTCCACCTCGAGGAGGAGGAGGTCCAGGACGACGAGGGCCGCTGGTACGTCCTCCGCGCGACGCCCTACCGCACGGCCGACGACCGGATCGAGGGCGTCGTTATGACCGTGTTCGACGTGACCGCCCAGAAGCGGGCGCAGGCCGAGGCCGTCCGCCGGGCGCACCAGCAGGAGGCCGTCGCGGAGCTGGGCCAGCTCGCGCTCCGGCCGGGGCCGCTCCACGAGGTGTTCGTGCGGGCCGTCGCGCTCGCCGCCGACGCGCTCGGCGCCGACTTCGCCAAGGTGCTCCGCCACGACCCCGAGGCCGGCGTCCTCCACCTCGTCGCCGGCGTCGGGTGGGCCGAGGGGCTCGTCGGGCGCGCGACCGTCCCGGACGACCGGGGCTCGCAGGCCGGCTTCACGCTCCAGGCCGACCGCCCCGTCGTCGTGCCCGACTTCGAGGAGGAGGCCCGGTTTTCCGCCCCGGCGCTCCTGAGCGACCACGGCGTCCGGAGCGGGATCAGCGTGACGATCCCGGGCGCGAGCGGGCGGCCGTTCGGCGTGTTCGGCATCCACGGCCGGGGCGCCCGCCAGTTCACCGACAAGGACACCCAGTTCGTCGACGCCCTCGCGAGCGTGGTCGGCGCCGCGATCCGGCGGGCCCACGACGAGGAGACGATCCGCCAGCAGCTGGGCGAGATCGAGGCCATCTACGCGACGGCGCCCGTCGGGCTGGCGGTCCTCGACCGGGACCTCCGCTACCGACGGATCAACGAGCGACTCGCCGAGATCAACGGGCGGCCGGTGGAGGCCCACCTCGGGAAGCGGCCGAGCGAGGTGGTCCCGTCGGTCGCGCCCGTCTTGGCGCCCCGGCTCCGGGACGTGATCGAGACCGGCCGGCCCGTCGAGGAGTTCGAGGTCCGCGGGGCGACGCCCGGCTCCGACGGCGAGGAGCGGATCTGGCTCTCGACCTACGTCCCGCGCTTCGGCGCCGAGGGCGAGGTGATCGGCGTGAGCGCGATGGTCCGCGACGTGACCGAGCGGCGGCGGCAGGAGGCGGAGCTGGCCGAGGCGACGCGGCTCCTCGAGCTGGCGATGTCGGGCGGCGGCGTGGGCGGCTACACCATCGTGTTCGGCGAGGGCGAGCCGGTGGTCCACTTCGACGAGCAGGCCCAGGCGCTCCTCGAGGCCCCCCCGACGGCGCTCCGCCGCGCCATCAACGCCCGGCTCCACCCGGACGACGTGGGCGAGGCCCGGGCCAAGGTCGACCGGGCGTGCGACCCCGACGTCGAGGGCGACACGTTCTCGGCCGAGTTCCGCTACACGCGCCGCGACGGGCGGACGCTCTGGCTCGCCGCCCGCGGCGTCTGCACGTTCGCCGAGGGCGCGGCCCACCGCATCGTGGGCCTCCTCTTCGACGTGACCGAACTGAAGGAGGCCGAGGCCCAGCTCCGGCGCCAGCTCGCCGAGGTCGACGCCTACTTCGACGCCGTCCCTCTCGGCGTGGCCGTCTACGACGCCGAGGGCCGGTACCTCCGCGTCAACCGCCACCTGGCCGACGTCGTCGGGGTCGAGCCGGAGGCGATGGTGGGCAAGGCGCCCGCCGACTTCGTGCCCGGCTACCGGGGCGTCGGGGAGCCGTTCCTCGAGCGCGTGCTCCGGACCGGGGTCCCGCTCCGCGACGTCGAGATGACGCGGCCCCAGCCGTCCGACCCCGACGGCGGGTCCCGCGACTGGCTGGCCCATTACGTCCCGCTGAGGGACGGCGACGCCGTCGTGGGGGCCATGGTGGTGCTCCAGGACGTCACGGCGCTGAAGCGGGCGCAGGCGGGGCTCGAGCGGCTGACGACCGAGCTCGAGGCCCGCGTCGTGATGCGGACGGCGGAGGTCCGCCGCCTCGTCGGCGACCTCACCGAGGCCGAGCGCCGCGAGCGGGGCCGCGTGGCGCAGGTGCTCCACGACGACCTCCAGCAGCTCCTCTACGCGACGCAGTTCAAGCTGGAGGCGCTCCGCCGCCACGCCAGCGCCGAGGCCCTCGCCCTCCTCGAGGACGCCGACGGGCTCGTCGCGCGGGCCGTCCAGGTGACGCGGACGCTCACCGTCGACCTCCGCCCGCCGGTCCTCCGCGGCGAGGGGCTCGACCGGACGTTCGAGTGGCTGGCGCACCGGATGGGCGAGGCCTACGGTCTCGACGTGGCCGTCGAGCGGGAGGGCCCGGTCCAGGCCGGCAAGACGGTCCAAGTGCTCCTGTTCCAGATCGTCCGGGAGCTCCTGTTCAACGTGGTCAAGCACGCCGGGACCGCCGAGGCGACGGTCCGGGTGGGGCCCGTCGACGGCGGGGGCGTCCGCGTGGTGGTGGCGGACGAGGGCGTCGGGTTCGAGACCGAGGGCGACGAGGACGCGCCGGCGGGGGTCGGCCTGGTCAGCGTCCGCGAGCGGATCCGGCTCGTCGGCGGGTCGGTCAGCGTCCGGTCGGCGCCGGACAGCGGGACGGTCATCGAGATCGTCTGCCCGCTCGAGCTCTAGCCCGTCGGGGCGGGCCAGACAGGCCCCTCAGCAACGGGCTGGAGGCGGGGTCAGGAATCGCCCGTAGGGGAACCGGGGGGCACTCCGGCGTATACTCCGACCCGGCGCACAGCGAACGCACACCGAGGTTCTCCCCCCATGGCCCATCGCATATTTCTGGTCGAAGATCACCCCGTGATGCGGGAGGGCTACGTCAGCCTCCTCAACGCCGAGCCGGACCTCGAGGTCTGCGCCGAGGCGTCGTCGGCCGAGGAGGGGTTCGAGCAGGCCGTCGACCTCGAGTTCGACATCGCCATCGTGGACCTCTCGCTGCCGGGCGTCAACGGCGTCGAGTTCATCAAGCGGCTCCGCTCGCTCGACGCCGACGTGAAGGTCCTCGTCGTCTCGGCCCACGACGAGGCGCTCTACGCCGAGCGCGCGCTCCGGGCCGGCGCCCGGGGCTACCTCATGAAGCACGAGTCGGCCCGCCAGTTCGTGACGGCCGTCCGGACCGTGCTCGACGGCGAGCTCTACCTCAGCGACTCGCTCCAGACGCGGTTCCTCCAGGACCGCTTCGGCCACGCGACCGAGTCGACGCCGGCCATCGAGCGGCTGACGGACCGCGAGCTCGAGGTGTTCGAGCACTTCGGCCGCGGCCAGAGCACGCGCGAGGTGGCCGAGGCGCTCGGGCTCAGCCTCAAGACCATCGAGTCGCACCGGGCCAACATCAAGAACAAGCTCGGGATCGACCGGGCGGCCGAGTTCATGCAGCGGGCCGTCGTGTGGGTCGAGTCCCCGATGCGGGCCCAGCGGCAGAAGGCCGAGGCCTGACGCGGCCCGGGCTCGGGGCCCGACCGGCCCCGCCATCCGGCGTCCGCCCGGGGGAGAAGGGAGTCGGTGACGGGAGGCGGACGCCGAACGCCGGAGTGTACGCCGCCGCGCCGACGCGTCCTATGGGGCAAGGGCGGAGGTGACGCTAGCTTCACAAAGCCTCCCCCGCGCCATGCTCGTCCCCTCCGTCGTCGCCCTCGTGCTCGCCCTGCTCGCGCCCGCCCGGCCCTCGGGCCCGGTCCCGGACGGGAGCCGCCAGCTCGTCCTCGTCACCACGGCCGACTGGTCGGCGACGGACGGGGCGCTCCAGCGCTACGCGCGTGAGGCCGGCGGCGCGTGGGCCCCCGGCGGCGAGCCGGTCCCGGTGGTCGTGGGGCGGAGCGGGCTGGGGTGGGGGATCGGCCTCCACGAGGCGCCGCTGCCGGAGGGCCCGACGAAGGCCGAGGGCGACGGCCGCGCGCCGGCCGGGGTGTTCCGGCTGTCGGCCGCGTTCGGCTACGCCGAGGCCGAGGCGACCGGGCTCCCGTACGTCGCCACGCCCGGCCTCCACTGCGTCGACGACCGCGCGTCGGCGTCCTACAACCTCGTCCGCGACGTGCCGGAGGGCCGCGACTGGGACAGCCACGAGACGATGCGCCGGCGGGACGGGCTCTACCGGATCGGCGCGATCGTGGCCCACAACGGGCCCGGCGTCGACGCCGGCCTGCTGCCCGAGGGCGCCCGCCTCGGTGGCCCCGCGCCGGTCCCGGGCGCCGGGTCCTGCATCTTCCTCCACGTCTGGAGCGGACCCGGCTCCTCGACCGCCGGCTGCACGGCGATGCCCGACGCGCGGCTGGCGGAGGTCCTCGCGTGGCTCGACGCCGGGGCGGACCCCGTGCTCGTCCAGCTGCCCGAGGCGGAGGCTCTCGGGCTTCGGGAGGCGTGGGAGCTACCGGGCTGAGGGAGGCGGGCCCCCCGTGTCCGGCCCCGCGTGTGGAGCGATCGCGCCCTCTTCACCGAGTCTCGGCTGGCACGAGGTTGCCGGTCCGGCGGGCGGGCCCCGTATATTCGTCGCCCCGGTCGGGCTTCGGCCGGGAGCTGGTCGAGTAGCTCAGTTGGTAGAGCAACGGACTGAAAATCCGTGTGTCGGCGGTTCAAGTCCGCCCTCGACCACCGCTCGCCGGACGCCGCCCCGCGCGGCCGACGGCGAGCTCCCCGACCTGGCCCGGTAGTTCAGTTGGTTAGAACGCCGGCCTGTCACGCCGGAGGTCGCGAGTTCAAGTCTCGTCCGGGTCGCTTGACGCCCCCGCTTCTCTCAGAGAGGCGGGGGCGTTCTGGTTTGGGGGCGCCCGCTTCGGCATCGAGGTGGGCGAGGAGAGCGCCGGTTGAAGATCCAGCGGAGTGCGGGGCGGCGTTCGACGCCCCCGGTCTCCGGCGGTACCTTGGCGCACCGACTCGGCCCGGTAGTTCAGTTGGTTAGAACGCCGGCCTGTCACGCCGGAGGTCGCGAGTTCAAGTCTCGTCCGGGTCGCCCGACGCCCCCGCTTCTCTCGAGAGGCGGGGGCGTTCTGGTTCAGGCAAGAATGCGGGACGGAGGGATACGGGGGAGCGTCCCCCCCTCATCTCTCCCGAATCCCCGATCCCTCGTTCATCCCTCCCGCCTAAAACACGCCACCCTGGCCCCAGGAGAGCTTGTCGCGGATCGTCTGGAAGTAGTCGCGGTCGGGGAGCGTCACGAGGCGGACGACGTGCTCGGCGCGGCGGATGCGGACCGTCGCGCCGCCGTCGAGGAGCGTCGAGACGCCGTCGCAGGCGAAGGCGAACGGGTGGTCGCGCGTCTCGACGCGGAGCACGAGCTCCGCAAAGCAGGGGAGGACGATGGGCCGCGCCGTCAGCGTGTGGGGCGCGATCGGCGCGACGACGAGCGTGTCGGTGCCGGGCGCCAGGATCGGCCCGCCGACGGAGAGCGCGTAGGCCGTCGACCCCGTCGGCGTGGCGACGACGAGGCCGTCGGCCCAGTACGTGTTGAGGTAGTCGTCGCCGACGTGGGCCTCGACCTGGATCATGCTCGTCGTCCCCGACTTGTCGACGACGACGTCGTTGAGGGCCCAGTCGGGGACGGCGCCGAGGCCGGCGCCCTCGACCTCGACGGCCAGCGTCATCCGCTCCTCGACGCCCGTGCGCCCGGCCTCGGCCGCCTCGACGAGCGCGCGGACCTCCCCGACCTCGGCCTTCGTCAGGAACCCCAGCCGCCCGATGTTGACGCCGAGGATCGGGACGCCGTCGACGCGGTGGGCCGTGCGGAGGAGCGTCCCGTCGCCGCCGAACGAGAGGACGAGGTCGGTGCCCTCGGCCGGGTGGTCGGTCACGCCGCCGCCCGGGTCGGGGCCGCCGCGCTCGGCGAGGCCGTCGGCGAGGGGCCGGTCGAGGCGGTAGCCGAGGCCCTCGGCGTCGAGCCACGCCACGAGGTCGGCGAGCGGCTGCCAGAGGGCGTCTTTCGTCGGGTTGCCGGTAATGCCGTACGTCATGGGCGCGTCGGGGGGAGGGCGCGTACGTCGCCGGCCGGGCTACGTTCTGGCCGGCTCCACTCCCACCCCCCGCTCTCCGTCCCCCGGCCCATGCACGTCGTCATCGTCGGGAACGGGATCGCGGGCGTGACGGCGGCCCGGCACGTCCGGAAGGCGGACGCCGCGGCCCGGATCACGCTCGTCTCCGACGAGACGGCCACGCCCTTCGCGCGCACGGCGCTGATGTACGTCTACATGGGCGTGCTGACGCGGTCGCACACGGCGCTCTACGAGGAGCGGTTCTGGGCCGAGAACCGGATCGACCGGGTCCGCGACCGCGCGCTCGGCCTCGACCCCGAGGCGCAGCGGATCGCGCTCCGCACCGGCGGCGAGCTCGCCTACGCCCGCCTGCTCGTCGCGACGGGATCGCTCCCGTTCCTGCCCGACTGGCCGGGCGCCGGCCTCGACGGCGTGCAGGGCCTCTACCATCTCCAGGATCTCGACCGGATGGAGGCCGCGACGGCGGGCGTCGAGCGCGCCGTCGTCGTGGGGGGCGGGCTGATCGGCGTCGAGCTGGCGGAGATGCTCCGCACCCGGGGCGTCGCCGTGACGTTGCTGGTCCGCGAAGGCCGCTACCTGCCGCGCGTGTTCTCAGAACTGGAGAGCGCGCTCGTCGCCGACGCGATCCGCGCGCACGGCGTGGACCTCCGCCTCGGGGCCGAGGTGGACCGGGTCGAGGGGCGGGGGAGGGCGGAGGCCGTCGTCACCACGGAGGGCGAGCGGCACGCGGCCGGGTTCGTCGGCGTCGGGACCGGCGTCCGGCCGAACGTCGGGTGGCTCGGCGGCGCCGTCGAGGCGGACCGGGGCGTGCTCGTCGACGACGCGCTCCGCACGTCGGCGCCCGACGTCTGGGCGGCGGGTGACTGCGCGCAGCTCCGCCAGCCGCCGAGCGGCGTCCGGGCCGTCGAGCCGATCTGGTACACGGCCCGGCTCCAGGGCGCGACGGCCGGCCTCGGCATGGCGGGGCGTCCGCGCGCGTACCGGCCCGGCGTCTTTTTCAACTCGGCCAAGTTCTTCGACCTCGAGTGGCAGGTCTACGGCGCCACCTCCGGCGACGGCGACGACTGGGAGTGGACCGACGGCCGCCGGAGCCTC
>CAXRFJ010000029.1:0-4419 GCA_964229475.1 Rubrivirga sp. | reverse complement strand
CGACTACACGTCGGCCCGGCTGCTCGACGCGGCCGGCGTCGACGTCCTCCTCGTGGGCGACTCGGCGTCGAACGTGATGGCGGGCCACGAGACGACGCTCCCGATCACTCTCGACCAGATGATCTACCACGCCCAGTGCGTGGTCCGCGGCGTCCGCCGCGCGCTCGTCGTCGTGGACCTCCCGTTCGGGGCGTACCAGGGGTCGAGCCGGGAGGCGCTCCGGTCGGCCATCCGGGTGATGAAGGAGACCGGGGCCCACGCGGTCAAGCTGGAGGGCGGCGCGCCCGTGCTCGAGTCGGTCAAGCGGATCCTCAAGGCCGGGATCCCGGTGATGGGCCACCTCGGCCTGACCCCCCAGAGCATCTACAAGTTCGGGACGTACAAGGTGCGGGCCCGCGAGGCCGAGGAGGCCGACGCGCTCCGGGCCGACCTCCAGGCGCTCGCCGAGGCCGGCGCGTTCGGCGTCGTCCTCGAGAAGATCCCCGCCGAGCTGGCCGCCGAGCTGACGGCCAGCGTCGAGGTCCCGACGATCGGGATCGGCGCCGGCGTCGGGTGCAGCGGGCAGGTCCTCGTCACGCACGACCTCCTCGGGCTGACGCAGGACTTCAACCCGCGCTTCGTGCGCCACTACGCCGACCTCGCCGGGACCGTCACCGACGCCGTCGGCCGCTACGTCGAGGACGTCCGCCAGCAGGCGTTCCCGTCGGCGGACGAGAGCTACTAGCGCGGGGCGGGGGCGGGGCCCGGGCGATCCCCGTTTCGTCCGGGATCCTCGGCGGTCGGCCCCACGCGTGAGCGAGGCGTGCGATCTTCCACGTCCCCTCTCCGCCGCCCGTGACCCGTCCCGACCCGCTCGACGCCCCCGCCAGCCGGCCGCTCGTCCTCGTGTCCAACGACGACGGGATCGACGCGGCGGGCATCGCGGCCCTCGCGGCGGCGCTCGACGGGATCGGCACGATCGCCGTCGTGGCGCCGTTCGCCGAGCAGAGCGCCGTCGGCCACGCGATCACGGTCCGCGACCCGATGCGGGTCCACCCGTGGGTGTTCGACGGGCCGAGCGGGCCGGTCTGGGCGCGCGCCGTCACCGGGACCCCGGCCGACTGCGGCAAGATCGCGGCCCAGCGGCTGCTCCCGCGCCCGCCCGACCTCGTCGTCTCCGGCATCAACCACGGGCCCAACACGGCCGTCAACGTGATGTACTCGGGGACCGTCAGCGCGGCGACCGAGGGGACCATCCTCGGCGTCCCGTCGATCGCCGTCTCCCACGACGCGTGGAGCCCGACCGACTTCGAGGCGGCCGGGCACGTCGCCCGTGTCCTCGCCGAGCGCGTGCTCGAGCACGGCCTGCCCGACGGGGTCCTCCTCAACGTCAACGTCCCGGACGTCCCGCTCGGCGAGCTGGCCGGGCTCCGCACCACGCGGCAGGCGCGGGCGCGCTGGGAGGAGGAGTTCGAGGAGCGCCGCGACCCGACCGACCGGCCCTACTACTGGCTCGGCGGCCGGTTCATCGACCTCGACGAGGGCTCCGACACCGACCTGGCGGCCATCCGCGACGGGTTCGTCTCCGTCACGCCGCTCCAACTCGACCTCACGGCGCACGCCCACCTCGACCGCGTCCGCGCCCTCACCGACTCGCTCCCGACCGATGGCTGACATGCCCACCCCCGGCGACCCCGCGCCGCCGTTCGAGGGGACCGACCAGAACGGCGACACGGTCCGCCTCGCGGACTTCGCCGGCCGGCCGCTCGCGCTCTACTTCTACCCCAAGGACGACACGCCGGGCTGCACCAAGCAGGCCTGCAACCTCCGCGACCACACCGGCGCGCTCGCCGAGGCCGGCGTGGCCGTCGTCGGCGTCTCGGCCGACTCGACCGAGAGCCACGGGCGGTTCGCGGAGAAGTACGACCTCCCGTTCCCGCTCCTCGCCGACCCGGACCGCCAGATCCTCGAGGCGTACGGCGCGTGGGGCGAGAAGAACCTCTACGGCAAAACGTCGGTGGGGATCAAGCGGACCACCTTCCTGATCGGGCCCGACGGCACGGTCCTCCACGTGTTCAAGCGGCCGAAGACGGCCGCCCACGCGGAGGAGATCCTCGCCAAGCTCGACGCCCTCACCGGCTGACCGCGATGGACCATCCCGAGCCCGACCCGGCCGACGCCCCGCCGGTGGTCCCCGTCGAAGTCGTCCGCGACGGCGCGGCGCCCGCCGTGCCCGACGACGTGTTCCGGCGCGCGTTCCGGTCGTCGTTCGGGCTGGCGATGCTGCTGGACCCCGACGGCGCGATCCTCGCGCTGAGCGACGCGGCGTCCGCCTACTACTCGTCGCGGGAGGCCGCGCTCGGCACCCCGGTCGCCGACGCGCCGTGGTGGGACGGGCCGGACCGCGTGCGCGAGAGCCTCCGCCTCGCCCGCGGCGGGATGCTCGACCGGTTCTACGCGCCCGTCACCCGCGACGGCGCCCGCCGGACGCTCCTCGTCGACGTCCAGAGCGTCGACGGGCCGGCCGACGAGACGTGGCTGCTGCTCGAGGCCCGCGACGTCACGACGCTGCTCGCCACCGAGCACCAGCTCCACGACCTCAACGCCCAGCTCGAGCGCGACCGGGCGCTGCTCCGCGCCGTGCTCGACGCGTCGCCGGACGCGCTCTGCGCCGTCGACGCCGGGGGCCGGCTCACGGTGGTCAACGAGGCGTGGCGGGCGGCCGCGGCCGCGACGATGGAGACCCCCCCGGGCCTCGGCGACGACCACGCGGCGACGAGCCCCCAGACCGAGGCGTGGCCGCGCGCGCTGGCCGGCGAGTCGACCCGCAAGCGGATCGCGATCGGGCCCGCCGAGAGCGCCCAGTGGGTCGACGCCACCTTCGTCCCCGACCGGACCGCCCCCGACCGGGTCGTCGGCGCCGTGCGGGTGGGGCGCGACGTGACGGCCGAAGTCCGGGCCGCGCGGCTCCACGTGGCCCTCGAGGGCGCCAGCGCCCACCCGATCACGATCCACCCCGACGGCCGGGTCCACGCGCCCGGGCTCGTCGACGACGGCGCCACGCTCGACGCGCTGGCGGCCGACGCCGACGCCCTCCACGAGGCCGTCGAGGCGGGCCTGGCGGAGGCGGGCCGCCCGCTCGACGTCCCGTTCCACATCGACGGCGCGCCGGTCCGGCTGCGCGGCCGGTCCATCGCCACCGGCGACGCCGTCCGGATCACGGGCGTCGTCTACCGCGGCGACGGCGCGCCGGTGGAGACGGCCGAGGACCGCTGGGCCGACCTCCTCGCCAACGCGGGGTGGGGCGGGGCGCACCCGGTCGACTTCGTCCAGACGACGCGGGAGGCCGGGCCGCCCGACGCCGGCCGCGTCGCCGGCCGCGTCGCCGCGCTCCGGCGGACCGAGCTGCTCGACTCGGAGCCGTCGGAGGCCTTCGACACCCTCACGCGCCTCGTCTCCGACTCGCTCGGCGTCCCGGTCTCGCTCATCTCCCTCGTCGACGCCGACCGCCAGTTCTTCAAGAGCCACGTCGGGCTGGGCGGCGACGTGGCCGACGCCCGCCAGACGCCGCTGACGCACTCGTTCTGCCAGCACGTCGCCAACGAGCGCCGCCCGCTCGTCGTGGCCGACGCCCGGCGCTCCGAGCTGCTGGCGGACAACCTCGCCATCCGCGACCTCGACGTGGTCGCCTACCTCGGCGTGCCGGTCGCGGCCCCCGACGGCCACGTCATCGGCGCCCTCTGCGCCATCGACCACGAGCCCCACGACTGGACCGAGGACGACGTCCGCGTCCTGTCGTCGCTGGCCGAGGTCGTCACGGCCGAGGTCGCGTCCCACTCCCCGAACCCGACCGACTGACCCGATGCTCGTAGCAGGAAACTGGAAGATGAACCTCGGCCACGCCGACGCGGTCGGCCTCGCGGCCGACGTGGTGCAGGCCACCGACGGCCTGACGAGCGCCGTCGCCGTGGCCGTGTGCCCGCCGGCCGTGTGGCTCGACGCCGTCGCCGAGCGGCTCCGCGACAGCGGCGTCCGCCTCGGCGCCCAGAACGTCCACCCCGAGGACGCGGGCGCGTTCACGGGCGAGGTCGCGCCGCCGATGCTCCGCGACCTCGGCGTCCACTACGTCATCGTGGGCCACTCCGAGCGGCGCCAGCTGTTCGGCGAGACGAGCGCGTTCGTGGCCGAGAAGGTCCGCGCGGCGCAGGCGGCCGGGCTCGTCCCGCTCCTGTGCGTCGGCGAGACGCTCGACGAGCGGGAGTCCGGCGACGCCGAGGCGACGGTCCTCGACCAGCTGGCGGCCTCGCTCGACGGCGTCGAGTCGGGCGACCTCGTCGTCGCCTACGAGCCCGTCTGGGCCATCGGCACGGGCCGGACGGCGACGCCGGAGCAGGCGCAGGCGATGCACGCCGCGCTCCGGACGGCGCTCGCGGACCGGTT
>CAXRFJ010000028.1:0-3552 GCA_964229475.1 Rubrivirga sp. | reverse complement strand
CCGAGACCGTCCAGGTGTTCACCACCGGCGGAACGATCGACAAGGAGTACTTCGACGCGAAGAGCGCCTACGAGGTGGGCGAGCCCCAGATCGGCGCGCTCCTCCGCGAGGCCGGCGTGGCGTTCCCGTTCGAGGTCGAGGCGCTCATGCGGAAGGACAGCCTCGAGCTGACCGACGCCGACCGCCAGCTCATCGCCGAGCGGGTCCTCGCGACGCCGCACCGCCGCGTGATCGTGACGCACGGGACCGACACGATGGCCGAGACCGCGCGCGTCGCCGCCGCCGCGCTGGCGGCGGCCGGGTCCGACACGACCGTCGTGTTCGTGGGCTCGCTGACGCCGGCCCGGTTCAAGGCCACGGACGCCGAGTTCAACGTCGGGTTCGCGGCGGCCGCGGCGCAGACGCTTCCCCCGGGTGCGTACGTTGCCATGAACGGCCGCGTCTTCGACCCCCACCACGTGCGGAAGGACCGCAACCTGAACCGGTTCGAGCCCGTCCCCTCGCCGTCGTGACGTCACGGCGTTAAATTTTTCGCTCCTCACCCCTCCTGCAGATGACCCGCTCGTCCCTCCCCGGCGCCCTGGCGCTGGCCCTCTTCGCCGCCGGCTGCGCCAGCACCGCGCCCGCCGCCCCCGGCGGCGGCACGGACATGCCCCCCTCGGGCGACGTCGCCGCGGCCTGCGTCGACGGCCTGGCCACGCTCCCGACCGACGACCCGGCCGACGACGCCGACGGCCCGTTCGAGTGCTCGAACGTCGACCTCGTGGCCTTCGTCCCGCTCTCGGCGTTCGACGCCAACCAGCTCAACGACATCTGGGGCTGGACCGACCCTGAGACCGGCCGCGAGTACGCCCTCGTCGGGCTCTCCAACGGGACCGAGTTCGTCGACGTCACGGACCCGGCCAGCCCGGTCCTCCTGGGCAAGCTCCCGACGGAGACCGTCGAGACCGTCTGGCGCGACGTGAAGGTCTACGCCGACCACGCCTTCATCGTCTCGGAGGCCCGGGACCACGGGATGCAGGTGTTCGACCTCACGCGGCTCCGCGGGCTCACGTCCGACCAGGGCGAGTTCGAGGCCGACGCGCTCTACTCGGGCGTGACCAACGTCCACAACCTCGTGATCAACGAGGACTCGGGCTTCGCCTACGCCGTCGGCTCCGGCTCGCGCGGCGACGACCTCCCGGCCGAGTGCGGCGCCCCCGGCTTCCACGTCATCAACATCCAGGAGCCGACGAACCCGACGTTCGTGACGTGCTTCTCCGACGCCGCCAAGGACACGTCGCCGGTCGCCGCGCCGGGCTACACCCACGACGCCCAGTGCATCACCTACGACGGCCCCGACGAGGACTACGTCGGCCGCGAGGTCTGCGCCGGCTCCAACGAGGACGTCGTCACGTTCTTCGACGTGACCGACAAGCAGGACGTCCGGATCATCTCGATCGCCGAGTACCCGCAGGACGCCTACACCCACCAGGGCTGGTTCACGGAGGACCGCCGCGCGTTCCTGGCCAACGACGAGCTCGACGAGTCGAACGGCTACGTCTCGACGCAGCGGACGCTGCTGTTCAACGTCGAGAACCTCGACGAGCCCGAGTTCATCGGCGCCTACGACTCGGGGATCACGACGATCGACCACAACCTCTACGTCCTCGGCGACCTCAACTTCCAGAGCAACTACCAGTCGGGGCTCCGCATCCTCGACCACTCGGACGTGCTCAACGGGACGATGACCGAGGTCGGGTTCTTCGACACGTACCCCCAGGGGACCGAGGTCAACTTCGCCGGCCAGTGGAGCAACTACCCGTACTTCGGGAGCGGCATCGTGGTCGCGAGCGACTCCGACAACGGCCTCTTCGTGCTCATGCCGCGCGTGGCGATGTAAGCCCGATCGTTGCCACGGCACCGCCCGCCTCGGCCCCGAGGCGGACGCCTTCGCGGGGGACTTCGGGCGCCGGGGTCCCCCGCGGTGTATGTTTCGCACATGCACCACCTGTACCGAGGGGCGATCGCCGCCCTCGTCCTCGCCGCCGCTCCGCTCCACGCCCAGACGTCCTGCGTGGACGGCCTCGCCCGCGCCGAGGGGATCGGCGACTTCGACTGCTCGAACGTGGACCTTGTCGGGCACGTCCCGGTCAGCGCGTTCGTGACGGACGGCTCGCCGGACCCGCTGCGGACCAACGACGTCTGGGGCTGGACCGACCCCGAGACGGGCGTCGAGTACGCCCTCGTCGGGACGCGCAATGGCGTCGGGTTCGTTGACCTCTCTGACCCCACGGCGCCGCGGCTCGTCGGGAAGCTGCCCTCGGCGGTCCAGCCGACGGCCAACTCGACGCACCGCGACGTGAAGGTGTACCGCGACGTCGCGTACGTCGTCGCCGAACTCCCCCTCGGCATGCAGGTGTTCGACCTCACGAGGCTGCGGGGCCAGACGGGCCCGCCGGTCACGTTCACCGAGGACGTCCTCTACGACCGGATCGGGAACGCGCACAACATCGCGATCGACGAGGCGAGCGGGTTCGCCTACGCCGTCGGCGCCGAGTACTTCGCGGGCGAGCGGGAGGCCCTCGGGCTCCCGGCCGCGTGCGACGTCCCGGGCTTCCACGCGATCGACATCCGAGAGCCCCTGAACCCGACGTTCGCGGCGTGCTTCTCAGACGCCGACCGCGACCCGGAGCCGTACAGCAGCGCTGGATACACGCATGATGCCCAGTGCCTCACGTACGCCGGGCCCGACGCGGACTACGCCGGCCGCCAGCTCTGCCTGGGGGCGAACGAAGACGTCGTGGCCATCTTCGACGTGACCGACAAGGCCGCCGTCCGGCTCGTGGCGCAGGCCGCGTACCCGAACGCGACCTACACCCACCAGGGGTGGTTCTCGGAGGACCAGCGGTACTTCTTCGTCAACGACGAGATCGACGAGCAGGCCGACCGGAACAACGAGGGCGACGGGACCCAGCGGACGATCGTCCTCGACCTCCTCGACCTCGACGAGCCCGAGGTCGCCTTCATCCACGACTCGGGGATCCGGACCGTCGACCACAACCAGTACGCCCACGGCGGCCTGCTGTACCAGAGCAACTACGAGGCCGGCCTCCGCGTCCTCGACCTCCGCCGAGTCGGCGACGGCGTGCTCACCGAGGTGGCCTACTTCGACACGCACCTCCTGGAGGACGACCTCCGCTACGCCGGCAACTGGAGCAACTACCCGTTCTTCGAGAGCGGCCTCGTCCTCGCCACCGACATGCGGAACGGGCTGTTCGTCCTCCGGGTGACCCGAGACGTGGAGACGGCGGCGGGCCGCCGCCCCGAGGCGGCCGGGGTCGACCTCTCGGAGCCGACGCCGAACCCCGCCGCGGACGCCGCGCGCCTCACGCTCCGCGTCCACGAGGGCCAGCGGGTCCGCGCCGCGCTGTACGACGTGGCCGGCCGCCGGCTGGCCGACGTGTTCGACGGAGGTGTCGGGGCCGGGGCCGAGGTCCGCCTCCGGGTCCCGGTGGGCGACCTGCCGGCCGGGGTCTACGTGGTCCGCGTGACGGGCGAGACGTTCGAGGC